>CAMQSH010000048.1 GCA_947036575.1 uncultured Brevinema sp.
TCTTATAATATCAATACTTAAAAATATAAATACTCGGAAAGAGGGGGATTCGAACTTCAAGCCCTACTCTACCCTAATTCATTATACTACAAACACTTTTAAATAATCACTCTTGAGAAAAGTGTATTTTGCTACTGACAGTTTGTTGTCAACATATTATTATGATTTATTTCATCGTTTTTGTCAATTCTACACCCTATTTATTTCTTAATTTTTGTTTTTTATCTAAAAACAATAAAATAAATCAAATTATTTCAAATTATTTTTATTCGCATAAATATAACAATAACAAGCATTAAACTACATATAAATACCATTAACAAATAATATTTGAAAATAAATTTGTAAAAACTATTGATTTTATATTAATATACGTTATATTTTATAACTAAATTAGATAATAAGAAATACCCACTAAATTAGTAGGTATTTCTTATTATCGTTCAGTTTTAAATTAATCCAAAAGTTTTTGGAAGAATAAGTGAAATTTCTGGAATGAAAGTAACAAACATTAATGCTATAAAAATTGCTATGAAAAAAGGCCATAAGAATGGAATTAATTCCTGCATTTTTACTTTACCAACAGAACAAGCTATGAATAAAACACTACCTACAGGAGGAGTTGCATTACCAATTCCGAGATTAAAAATCATCATTATTCCAAAATGAACAGGGTGCATTCCTAAACTTATTGCAATAGGTAAGAAAATAGGGGTAAAGATAAGCACAGCTGGTGTCAAATCCATAAATGTACCCACTACTAAAAGTGCTAGATTCATTACTAAAAGAATGATAATAGGATTATCAGAAATACTCAATAATAATTGAGCTATAAATTGAGGTATCCCAGCATAGGCCATAACCCATGCCATCATTCCAGAAGTAGCAATTAGGAAAAGTACCATTGAAGATCCCTGCAATGATTGCCCAAAAATTTCTGGAATGTTTTTAAGAGTCAATTCTTTATAAAATATAGATAAAAGCAAAGAGTATGCCACTGCAATAGCAGCTCCTTCTGTTGCTGTAAAAATACCAGCAATGATACCTCCAATAACAACAACAATCAAAGACATACAAGGAATAGCTTCTAAGGTTATTTTAAGTGCTTCAGGAAAAGGAACTTTTCCATAAACTGGATATTTAAGCTTTACAGCATAAAATCCGGCCACTACCATAACACTTAGCCCCATAAGTATACCTGGTAAATACCCTGCTATAAATAATGCTGCAATAGATGTTCCACCACTAACTAATGAATAAAGGATTAATGGACCACTTGGTGGTATCAAAATACCAGTAGGTGCTGAACAAGTATTAACAGCTGCTGAATAAGCTTTATGGTAGCCTTCTTTTTCTTGAAGAGGTGCCATAATTCCACCAATAGCAGCAGCTGCTGCTATTGAAGAACCTGAAATAGAACCAAACAACATATTTGCAAGAACATTAGTTTGAGCTAAAGATCCAGGTAATCGCCCTCCCAAAAGTTTAGCAAAATTAACTAATCGAATCGCTATCCCACCTTTATTCATAATGTTACCAGAAAGAATGAAAAAAGGAATAGCTAAAAAAGTAAAGGTGTCTAAACCAGAAAATAATTTTTGTGTCATTGGAAAAAGAACTAAATCTATAGGCCCTAAGGTTAATGCCGTAAAAAAAGAAGAGAGTCCAATGCCTATAGAAATAGGAACTCCTAATACTAAAAAGAAGAAAAATGTCCCAAAAAGAACTAAGGTCGCTAATATTGTTGAATCCATTATTGTGCCGCCTTTTCTTGATTTTTACATTCTAAATATAATTGTATTACTTGTAAACTTTTAACGAATAGTATCATTGTTCCTGAAATAGGAATAATAGAATATACCACCCCCATAGGAAGTCTTAATAAAGGTGTTAATTGTCCTAATGTTGTAACACTAAGATTCAGTCCACCATAAACCATTATAACCATTACAAATCCCATTACTATCAAATGAATACAAAATTGAATAATTTTATTTACTTTTGGAGAAACAGAGTCTAATAGTAGTGTTAAAGATATATGTTCATCGTGAATAAAACAAGAAATCGATCCTAACATAACAGCCCATATTAAAGAAAACCGAAGTAATTCTTCTACAATTTGATTAGGGCTGTTTAATACATAACGACTAAAAACTTGCCCCACAACCATAAAAACCATACAAAACATCACAATTTGCAATATAATAAAAATCAATTTATTTATAAAGTTTTGGATTTGAATAATTTTATCATTCATAAATAATTCCTATCTTTTAATCAATTACTCAGAAGTCTAACGAAGTTTAATAATTGCTTCTAACGTTGGAGCAACTTTTGGATTTTTTAGAGTTTCTGTATACATAGCTTTAGTTAATTCTTCAAAAGGAGCTTTATCTACTTCATTAATTATAACACCCATATCTTCTTGAGCAACTTTCAAAGATGTTTTAATAGCTTCTCTCCATAATTTATTATGAACGTCTGTTGATTCGACTAAAGCTTCTTTAACAATTACTTGATGTTCAGGGCTTAAAGATAACCAAGTTTTATGACTCATTACAACAAAATCTGTTAAACGAACATGACCATCTAATGAGTAGTATTTTGCAACTTCACCATGTTTGTCCAAGGTTAAAGCTTGAGCATTATTTTCTGCTCCGTCTATAACTCCTTGTTGAAGAGCTGTATAGATTTCTCCATAAGGAATAGGAGTTGGAATTCCACCAAGAAGTTCCATTGTACGAATTGAAGACTGGCTATTAATCACACGGATTTTTTTACCTTTAAGATCTACAGGAGTATTAATAGGACCATTTTTCATATAGAAAGAACGTTCTCCAGCATCTTGATAAGTCATTGCTAACATACCACTATTTGTTAAATTATTATAAACTTTTTCTGTAACAGGGGAAGATAATGTTTTGTAGTAATGCTCATCTGTTTTAAAGAGGTAAGGCAATAGATATGCTCCAAATTCAGGGTTGAAATTTTCAAGAGTATTCGCACTAGTACGAGTAAAATCTACAGAACCAGCTTGAACTTGTTCTACAACTGTTCTTTCATCTCCAAGAATACTGTTAGGGAAAAATTTGACTTCTAAAGCTCCACCTGTTTTTTCCTTTACGATATCTCCAAATACCAAAAGAGCTTGGTGAGATGGATTCAATTCTGTGTGATTGTGTGCAAAGCGAAGTACTCTTTTTTTTGTTGCACCTTCTGTATTGCCATCACCACAAGCTGAGATAGAGACGAGACACATTAGTATAAGTAATTTTTTCATATAAACCTCCGTATATAATACGTTTTATTTTTTATTTTCCGTACAAAGAACCAAAATTTTTACAAGCAAGAACATCTGAAGCAATATCATTTCCAAACATTGTCCATGCTGAAGGACGCCAAATTTGTTCTTCTAGAATATTGTGCATACACACTGGTATGCGAAGAATAGAAGCTAAAGTTATAAGATCAGCTCCTACATGACCATAAGAAAAAGCACAATGATTTGAACCCCAATTTAACATAACAGTATAAACATCTCTAAAGAATCCTGTTCCTGTTAAGCGTGGTACAAAAAATGTTTTAGGCCATGTTGGATCTGTTTGAGATATAATTTTCCCTTCTATATCTTTAGGTAGACCAATGCTGTATCCTTCTGCTATCTGAAGAACAGGACCTAAGCCTTTCACTAAATTCAAACGACTCACAGTAATTGGCATTTCAGGTTTAGTAAGAAAAGAAGATGAAAATCCACCACCACGAAAAGAAGCTAATTTACTAGCACCCCATTCTGTGGCTTTAAGACATAATTCAACTTCATCATTTGTTACATCTTTATAATGTTTCATAGACGATTTACCATTAGTAAGCATTTCTCCAGCCCCGTCAAGAGCTGCTGCACCTGAATTAGTAAGATAAATAAATCCTTGTTCCGCACTTTTTGGTGCAGCAATTCCACACATTTTTTGAATAGCATCTGGGCTCCAATAAGCACGAACATCTGCAAAAATCTGAGAAGTCCCTGTCAAAAGATGCCCAAACAACATTGTCATAGCATTAAGACTGTCATTCTCTGTAGAAATAATATAGGGTTGACGAATCCCTTTCCAATCAAATGTAGAATTCATGGTTGCTTCCATAAAATCCCCATTAGGAAAATGATCTGTCCATTGACGTTGACCTTGGAATCCAGAAGCCAAAGCATTGTGCCCTTCAGCTTCTTCTCCCCAACCCATATCACGAAGTTTTTCGTTCCCAACCATTAAATCTTTACCAATGAGAGCCATTTTAATACAAGTTTCCCAATCTTTGTTTTTTTCTTCTTGTGTTTTTTGAATAGAAATATCATTAGGATCTTTTGCTTCTTGTGGTTTACACCATTTATCAACCCACTCCATTGCTTTGTTATACTCTTCAACATCATAAATTTCTCTATCAATACGACGAATAAATTCAGACATATCAATTTGTTGCGTTCGCATCCCAAAATAATCTTGAAGTAAGCTTGAATCAACTATTGAGCCTCCTATTCCCATAGATGTACCACCCATAGATAGATAACTAGTACCTTTCATTGTTGCCACAGCCATTGCAGTTCTCGCAAAACGTAAAATCATATCTTGAACGTCTTGAGAAAGACTGTAGTCTTCTGCATCTTGAATATCTCTACCATATATTTTAAAAATAGGAAGCCCTTTTTGATCGGAAGTAGCCGCAGCACCTGCTAAATAAACAGCACCAGGTCTTTGAGAACCATTAAATCCATAAATTGCTTGAGGCATTGTGGGATCCATTTCGATAACTTCGGCAGCATAAGCCCAAGCACGAGTTACACTGATACAAGCCCCAACCCCCTCTCGACGAAATTGCTCTGAAACAATAGCTGCTTCACTAGGACCACCTATAGAAGTTTGAGATAATACACATTCAAACGCTTCTCCTGAAGGATGTCTTAATGTTTTTTCAATTAACTCTTTAACTAAAATTGCTGTTTTATATAAAGGTTCTTCTATTTTTTCACGAACTCCGTTTCTACGAGCATCAATAATAAGCCTAATTCCTAACTTCGGTAAAGAAGTTTTAAGGCGATTTCCTATTTTCATAATACCTTCTTTTATATCACATGTTATTTTTGATTATTTCTTTAGATTAAAATACTAACATTTTAGAATAAATAAATTATCTTTGTTATTTCTTCAGAAAATACAATGAGAATCAACAATTCTATGGCTATAGCAATAATGAATGGATAACTCTCTGTTATATATTCTTTTGTAGGACATTTTAATATGGAACATACTGTATACATAGCTATCCCCACAGGAGGTGTCAGAGAACCAAAAGTAGCTACTGTAGCCATAATAATACCAAATAGAATAGGATCAATACCAATACTTTTTATTATAGGCAACAGTATTGGTGTTGCTAATAAAATGATAACAGGCCCATCAATAAACATGCCTGCAACAACTAAACCTATCATAATTAATATCATTACTAAAATTGGATTAACTGTGATACTTGTAATAAATCCCATCATTTGTTGAGGAATTTGTTCAATAGGAATTCCATATCCAAAAATACCAGATAATGCAATTATAAACATAATAGCACCCACATCAGTAACAGACATACATAGTGTTTCCCAAAGAGTCTGCCATGTTAATTCTTTATAGATAAAGACTCCTACAAATAAAGCATAAAAACAGGCAAAAGCTCCTACTTCAGACGGTGTAAAAATACCAAATCTAATCCCTACCAATAGAAAAACAGGAAATAATATAGCCCAAATAGTCTCCTTTAATGATAATAAAATCTCTTTTAAAGGCGCTTTCACAGTATTATGGGGTTTAAATTTTCTTACGTTTGCAGTAATTGCTACCGTTATCATTTGAAGAATCATCATAAATAATCCAGCTATAAATCCAGCTATAAAAAGTCTAGAAATCGAAACATTTCCAACTGTACCATATAAGATTAAATTTACTCCTGGTGGAATTGTTGCTGTAATAAGAGAAGTGAAAGCAATAACAGCAGCTGTATATCATTTTGGATATCCTTGTTTTTCCATGTCAGGTCCTAGAATTCTAGATTCCATAGCAGCATCCGCTGTTGCAGAACCAGAAACTCCTCCCATTAATGTACTCAAAACAACACTAACTTGAGCTAATCCACCTTTCATATGCCCTGTTAATAATAAAGATAGTTTTACAAGGCGTTCTGAAATTCCTGAAGAATTCATTAAATTTCCTGCAAAAATAAATAGAGGAACAGCTAACATTAGAAAGTTTTGGGTTGCTGATATTGGAAGTTGCACAACTGTAGTAAAAGGTAATTCAGGGTGTTGTATAAAAAAAAGTGCTCCAGATATGCCTATAGCAAAAGCTACAGGCATCCCTATTATTAATAATATTATAAAAGCTATTAAAACAAGAGTCATTGTTGATCCTCCTGTTTGATTTCCTTAGAAATATAGATGTTTTTAATTTTCAAAACAGTTGTAATTAGCATAAAAATGGAGCTTATGGGAATACTAATTGTTACCCATGTGTAGCTAATAGCAGGAATTCCTTGAAAAGATCTATCCCATGTTTTTATAGAAAGAATAAATCCATAATATATAAATGCTAATAAAAATATTGCAATTATCATATAGGAAATCACTTGAAATAATTTTTGTAATTTTTTAGGGAATATTTCAGTTACTAAATCAACCATTACTAGGCGGTCTTGTTCATAAGCTAAATCTGCCCCTAAAAATATACTCCACGTAAATAATAATAAAGAAATATCAATAGCCCAGTTTATAGGGAACCCGATAGTTCGACAAATAGCAGCAATAAAAATAATGGTAACACTGACAACCAAAAATAAGATTGCTATACACATCTCGATATTTTTCATTTTATAATATAATTTACTTACCATATTATTCCCTCTCGTTTTCTATTGACTTTTATTTTCTAATATCTTTGTAAACGGCATTTCTAGCTTCTTCTAATCCTAAAGCTTGGTATGCTTGAATACTTGCTTCTTCAAAAGCTTTTATATCTAATTGGTCTCTTTCAATAATTTCGACACCTGAATCTCGTATTTTTTCTTTAGCTTCATTTGCCATTATTTCAATTTTTCTAGAAACTTCAAATCCTGCTTTATCAGCTTCTTCAATCAGAATAGTTTGATAATTTTTAGGGAGAGAATCAAACCACTCTTTTCCTACAATGGAAAAATTCATTTGATAAATATGACCTGTTTCCATAAGATATTTTACAACCTCATGAACTTTTGTATTATATGCTGCAACATAGGATAATTCAGCTCCATCAACAGCTTTGGTTTGAATACCCGTATACATTTCTCCATAAGAAAGAGATACGGGAGTAACACCAAGAGAACGGATAGATTCAACCCATATAGGTGCTGGGGCAGTACGTATAGCTAGACTTTTGAGATCACTAGGAGAAGTTCCTTTTTTATTTGCTAATAAATGTCTATATCCTTGTATATAAGCAAAAGATATGATTTTTATATTATATTCATCTTCTAATTTTTTAGACCATTGTTGTACTGTAGGAGAATCAATTAATTTTTGAACATCTTCTAAATTTTCAATAAAAAAAGGTGCGTTCATTACAGAAAGCTCTTTAACAAAATTTCCAAGTCTTGCTGCATCTGAATTTTGACCAATAGGAGATCCTTGTCTCATTTGTTCAATAATATCTTCTTCTACACCTAATTGTGCACTATGATAAACTTCTATTTTCAAATCATTATCTGTCCGTTCTGCAACTCTGTCAGCCCAGTTAAGAAATGCTTCTTGGTACGGATCCTGCTCTGTAAGAACATGATTAAAACGAAGTATATAACTAGGGGCTTTAACCCCTTCTTTAGATTCTTTCTGTCCACAAGCTCCAAATAATAAGACACATAGACCAAATAATAAAATATTACGATTCATATAATACCTCCCAATTTCAATTGTTATAAATAAAACATTAAATATTTTTTTTGAAAAATTCAAGGCTATTTCTTAATGCTATATCAGGATCATTAGTATAACCCCAACCAAGTTCAACTGAAAGCCAACCATCATATTTATGATTTTTTAATGAATCAATAAATGTGCTAAAATTAATTTTACCTTCTCCTGGAACAAGGTGATCATCATTAATACCAAAATTATCATCAAAATGATAGTGTACTTTATATGCAGAAACTTTTGAAGGTATATCTGTAAAAGATTCTCTATTAACAAACATGTGTCCTGTATCAATCACCAAGCCAAAATCATCTTTTCCAATTTCATCAACGACTTGTATTCCTTGATCTACAGTTAAAACAGTATCTGTTTCCATACTATGTGCTGGCTCAATCATAACTGTAACAGCTTTGTCGTTAGCATAGTTTTTAATTTTTTTAAGACTATCCATCATGCAATCCCAAGCATGAGGGACTGTTTGTCCATAAAGAGAAAATCCTGGACAAATACTTACATATTTTGATCCCAAAGCTTCTGCAACATCAATATTATGACAAATATATTGAATACTATTTTGACGAATTTGTTCATCTGCTGTAGCAATATTAGAAGGATATCTAAACTGAGCTGGAATAAAATTAGGAACTTCCATCTTATAATCTTTTAATACAGCTTTTACTTCATTAATTCTTTTTTCATCCATATCTTCCCAGTAAGCATGACAACGTCCGCCCCAGATTTCAACGCCATCATATCCCATTTCCGCAGCTCTTTTAATTGATTCCACAAGTGGATATCTATAATGAACAAATGTTGAATAAGCAAATTTCATATTATCTCCTTTAATATAATTATATTTATTTTTATAATTCTTCTTCTGTTATAGCCATACCAATTAGATCAAATGGCTCAAAGCTTACTAATATAGTATAATCTTTAAGTGGTTTTGAATATTTAATTCTTGCAGATTTCAAATCAGCATCATAACGCCAGCCTTTATCATTAGTATTCCACATATCTTCATCAAGATATTGAGGGATTTCTTGACCATCTAAAAATACTTTATAAGGACCTTTTTTAGGATTGATAACATCTAAGAAAATATTTTTAATAGAAGATTTATAAGAGCCTTCATATTTTACTTTTAGAGTTACTTTGTCTGCAGCATTAGATACTGAGTCAGTCATTTTATTAGTACCTTCAAGAGTCGCTGATGAAGAAGCTGTAAATTCTGAAACTACATCAACATGAGTTTTAAGGAATTCTCCTTTAAGATAATTGTTCGTAACACCATCATCTTCATATAAAACATGAGTAGAATCTTTAGATGCAGCTACAAGAATATCCCAATAAGTTTCTTTGTCATTACGGACAGAAAATACTTCACTATTTCTAGCAACAAAAGCATTTTCACGGATAAACATTGGTATTGTGCTCATTTCTACAGGAATAGTAATGGTTTGCCCACCTTCATATTGTTCTCTTGTATAATAATCATACCAACAACAACCTTGAGGTAAGTAAACATCTTTTTCTTTTATTCCTTTCTCAACAATAGGTGCTACTAACAAGGACGCTCCTAGCATAAATTGATATCTCTCTTTTGCTACTTTTGGATCATGTGGAAATTCATAACAAAGAGGACGCATGATAGGAGTACCCAAATCATTTGCTTTTTTCATTAAAGAATAAAAATGAGGAAGTAGTGAATATCTGAGATTAATAGCATCTCTAATAAGAGGAGCTGAACGCTTATACATCCAAGGTTCTGTTACTGTATTATCATTATTACAAGAATGTATAGAAAAACGAGGATAAAAAATTCCTGTTTGTACCCAACGGAGTAATAATTCTTCTTCTGGGTGAGGACCTTGGAATCCACCTACATCACACCCATTATGAGCAACACCAGAAAGACCCATATTAAGAACTGTTGCAATGTTATTTTGTAAAGTATCCCAGCGAGTAGGATTATCTCCAGCCCAAGTAGATGCATAACGTTGAATACCAGCACTACCTGAACGACATACAACAAAAGGTCTTTCATTTGGATAATATTCTTCTATCGCTTCATGAGAAACACGATTCATTAGTAATGGTTGAACATTTTTTAATTCACCAGCAGTTCCACCTTTATTTTCAAAGGAACATTGAGCTAGATGATCGTTTATTTCATATTCGCAGTTATCATTCCAAATAGAGGTTACCCCATATTTTAATAGAGAATCTGTCATATGTTTTTTCCAGACTTTACGTCCTTCTGGAGAAGTGAAGTCAACGAAAGATCCAAGACCTCCCCACCACATATCAATATAAGGTCCTTCTTTTTTAGAATCCAATATAAAACCTTTAACATCAGACCAAGTGTTATATAAAGGGTGTGTTAAAAGAATACCCGGTTTTATGTTAGGGGAACACATAATTCCCCGTTTCATCATTTCATCAAAGAAATTTTTTGGATTTTGAAAACGAGTGTTATTCCAAGTAAAGAAATAACGTTTTCCGTCTTTACCTACAGTGTATCCACTAGAAAGTTGGAATCCATCTACAGGAATACCTTCTTTTATATTTTTATCAATAAATCCTATAATCTCTTTATCACAATCTTTAGGAAGTTCTACATAGTACATTGTTGAACCTAAATAACCTAGAGCATATTTTGGAGGAAGGGTTGTTTTACCTGTTAAATCTGTATAACGTTGTACAACTTCAGCCATATTTGGACCATTAATAAAAAACCAATCAATTTCTCCACCATCTGCAGAATAATAACTGTAACGAGGCCAGTATCCACTCAATTCAGCTCCTGTATCAAAAGAACAATCATAGGTGTTGTGATAATACATACCCACAGCCTTACCTGTATTAGTATTATGTTTAATATAAAATGGGATATGTTTATACATTGGCCCCCCTGTATTAGGGTCATGTCCAATAGCATCTTTAGGTGATAAACGCAAGTATTGATGACTTTTTTCTAAAGATCCATTATGTTCTCCAAATCCATAAAAAAGATCCTTTTCATTACGATAAGCACTGTAATGATATACTCTCCCCAAATGATCTTGAACAAAAGATCTATTAGGAATATCAGAATGTAGTAAAGCACCTTCTTTGTCATAAACTTCAAATGCTAATTCTTCTTTTTTGAGGACTAATTTTAATGTAGCTGTATGAAAAATTAATGTATCTTTTGTATCTTCTAATTTAGGTAATAATGCCACAATATGAGTTCTTTCTTTTCCAAGATATTTATCACAGTGGTCATCCCATGCCGTTTGGGTTAAAATATAGGACGCTTCATCCCAGTTATCACAAAAATTTGTTCTTATACGAAAGACATCGTCAGACATAAAGATTAATTTTAGAGGGACTGAATCTGTGTAAATAATAAAAGCATTATTCTTAATTATCTCATAAGATAAATATTTTTTAGGAACTTTCATTCTATCTCCTTTTATTACTTAAATTAATAAGTAAAATATTGTTTGTATTTGTTAATAACAACATCTTTTTCATAATTTATTTGAAAAAGATGTTTTTTTGTAGCTTTTTTCAATTGTAGCTTATCTTTTTTTTCTATATATTTTAAAATTTGATGATGTTCATTTAATACTTTTTGAAATTTAGCCATTTCCATAGTAGCAAGTAATCTATATCTCTTATAATCAGAGTTCATTGTCTGAATCATCTGAAACGTCGTTGATTTACCACAAGCTTCATAAATAAGTCTGTGAAAAGTCTCATCATAATGAAATTGTTGTACTAAATCTTTAAAATCTACTTGCGAATGATTCTCTAAAAGAGTGTAACAAAATTTTATATGATCTGAAGTCATACAGTCCATAGCCTTTATATGAATATCTTCTTCTAATAATTGACGGATATATCTTCCCTCTTCGATTTTAGACAGATTTATTTTTGTAATGAATGTCCCTTTTTTTGGAAATATATTAATTAAATTTTCTGTCTCTAGTTGAATTAAAGCCTCTCTAATAGGAGTTTTACCAATTTTTAAAATATTAACTAATTCCAATTCTGAAATTTTTTGACCTGGTTTTAATTCCAAATTTAAGATATTATCCTTGATTACAGAATACGCAAATACCCTAATATTGCTATATAAATTTAATTCTTGTCTTACAATCACTATACATCTCTCCAAATCTGACATGTTAGATTCTTAATCTATATATATTATAATATGTATTTTTTTTTATGCAAGATGATTTTTAATAAATAATAAATAAATTTTAATTCATTATACTACAATTACTTTTAAATAATCACTTATGAATAAAACAATATTAAAGATATAAACAAAAGCTATAAATAATATGTTTCTAGAGTTGAAAAATTTACAAAAAAACACCCATACGGGGCAACGGATAATTTTAATACCTCGTACGCTAGTGTGGGTAGTTTTAGAACTCTATTTATTTCTTAATTTTTGTTTTTTATCTAAAAACAATAAAATAAATCAAATT
>CAMQSH010000049.1 GCA_947036575.1 uncultured Brevinema sp.
TAAGGAATTACCATTAAGACACCATTGATTTCTAAACTACCACCCATAGGGTCTAAGATAGATTCAACGGCTACTTCTTGATAGTCTTTTCTATCATTAACAACACCCATTACAAAAAGGGTAGGGATCAGTAAAAGTAATCCTAAAACAAAAATAGTTCCTATCTTAAAGCCAATAGTATCCGTTAATTTTGTTTTGTTTTGGTAATCTAGCATTTTTTACTCCAAATTTTATTTATAATTATATATGTTAGCATTAAGGCTGATTTTTAGTATATCTTAGTGAGAGGCTTTTGTCAATTTCCTATTTGGTAATATCTAAGACTGTAGTACCCTCTTTATTCTTAAAAACAGATTTTCAAGTTGTCATTATTATATACCTTGTATGCTCCTATCCCACACATTGTGTGCTTCAAAACACTAAAAACACCATAGCGTAAGCATGGTGTTTTTAGTGTAAAGCCCAACTGGGCATCGGAGAGAATAGGACTTAAAACCACTGCTTTCGGAAAGAGTGTTTATTTTAACATATCCAAGTATACACTTGTATGATAGCTTGGAATCGTTGAAAAGTCAAGATGTAGAATATGTTATCAATCACAGTCGGTGATAATAATAAGGATTTCGTTTTATACTATAGTTCATATATAAACGATCTAGAATAACTATGATGGTTTAATATGAAAGTTTCCTGATTCATACAATGATAAATCAATACTTTCACAGGATAAAATAGTATCTACTTAACATGTTGTAGAATACCATAAAAATACTGAATCTTTTCAAATTAGTGAACGAATCTAGGTATGAATAATTAATACATGTCTAAAATTCGTTTATTTTAAAATGGCAAAGTATTGCTATTTTCACACTATTCATTCTAGACGATTTAATACTACTTGTATTATAATTGAATTCTTATTATAATATGAAAAATATAAAGAAGGATTAATTATGAAAAAAACAGAACGAATAAAGCAAATACAAGAACTTCTTCTTAAAGAACACTCTCTTAGTATAAATCAATTAACCATACAATTAAATATTTCAGAGCCAACAGCAAGACGAGATATAAATTATTTACTTTTGCATTATGATAATTATCTAAGAATTCCTAATGGAATCGGATTAAAAAATAAAGGACATCAAACAGAATTTTTATTTGAAAAAAAACTTAAGCAATATATAGAACAAAAAAATAAAATAGCCATTAGATGTGAACAAATACTTCAAGATGGGGATATAGTATTACTAGATTCTGGTTCTACATGTTATTATATTGCCCAACAATTATTTAAAAAAAATCTTCAAATAATTACGACGGATTTGAGAATTACTTTAGAATTAAATAAATATCCAAATATTTCTTTACATACGATTGGAGGATCCTTGAGACAAGGACATTATACATTATTAGGACAAATTGCCCTACAAAATTTACAACAAATTCATGTTCCAATTGCTATCATTTCTGGAGATGCTTTTGATATAGACTATGGACTTTCTAATATTGAAATATTAGAAGTAGCATCAAAGCAACAAATCCGAAAGATTACAGATAAATTGATTTTGGCAATAGACAGTTCTAAATTTAATAAAAAATCGTTTTATCAAGTTTTAACTACTTCTAATATTGACATGATAATTACGGATAGTGGTATATCTTCAGAATATCAGCAACTGATAACAAATCAAGGTATTCACTTAGAAATCACTTAAAAAATTTTAATTACATATAATATCGTTGTTTAGGGAGAATTAATAAAGTTATCAAAAAATGATTTACAGATATTTTTTTTGCATTATAATATTAACACAAATATGTAAAATCACATTTAAATCAAAAAATGACTTAAATGTGATTTTAATTGTAGGCAAGGGGATGTTATGAAATCTGAGAAAATGAGAAAATATTTGCAAAGATCTATACAAGAAAATTTTGCATTACCGGCTTTTAATACTTTGAATATAGAATGCACACAAGTTATTATAGAAGTGGCAGAAGAGGCTAAAGCTTCTGTAATATTACAAATTACAGAAAGTAGTATTAAATATATAGGATTTGAGTATATAAATAGTGTTTTAGCAATTGCTAATAAATTAATGAATATTTTTGTTCATTTAGATCATGATACTATAGATGAAACTATTATAAAATGTTTAAAGAGTGAAGCTTTTTCATCAGTGATCATAGATCGATCAAAGGAATCATTTGAGCAAAATATAAAAGATACTATTTTTATTAAAAAACAAGCTCAAAATAAATTAGTTGAATCAGAACTTGGAATTGTTGGTGGAAAAGAAGAAGATATTATAGTAGAAGGCTCTATTTACACAAATGTTAATGAAGCTGAAGAATTTGTAGCTAGTACTAAAATTGATTTATTTGCCCCTGTTGTAGGAACAGCTCATGGAATTTATAAAGATACACTAAAATTAAATTATGATCTTATTAATCAGTTAAGAGAAAAAATTGATATTCCTTTAGTATTATATGGATCATTAGGCTTATTAGATGAGCTAATTAAACTTTGTATTCAGGCTGGGATGAATAAGATTAATATAGATACAGAATTAAAACAAAACTTTATTAAAGGGTTTCTACGATACATGGATAAAAATTTTAAAGCTTATGATTTGAGAAATGTTTTTGGAGAAGCAAAATCTTCTATGAAAGAAATTGTACTTCATAAAATAGAGATTTGTGGGGCAACAGGTGAAATATAATGAAGACTAATAATATTTACACATTGACGATGAATCCAGCTATTGATTTGTTTATTAGTATGGATCAATTACTACCTAAAATTGTAAATCGTACCAACACAGAGAGTTATAAAGAAAATGGAAAAGCGATTAATATATCCCGAGTTTTACATCAGATGGGTATTCCATCTATTGCTATGGGTTTTATTGGAGGTTTTTCTGGTAATTTTATTAAAGATCAACTTAATAATACAGGAATTACCACAGATTTTATAGAAATTGAAGGGATAACCCGAATCAATGTTTTTTTACAAGCAGAACAAGAATATAAAATAGTTAATAGAGGTCCCTATATTACTAATGAAAATATTGATAAATTATTGTCTCAAATTGAAAAAATACCTTCAAATTCTTATTTATTTATTTCAGGTAGTTTACCACTAGGTATTAAAACAGATATTTATAATGAAATTTTTCAAAGAACTTACAAGAATAATATTAATGTTATTCTAGATGTGAGTGATAAGGATATTCTACAATATTTTAAATATAAACCTTATTTAATAAAGCCTAACGATGATGAGTTAGCAAATTTTTTTGATATAACACATAAATTAACAAGAGAAGAGATTTTAATATATAGTAATAAAATTATAGAATTGGGTTGTCCAAGAGTTTTGGTATCTTTGGGAGAAGAAGGATCGATTTATATAGATCAAGATCAAACTTTTACTGTCAATACTCCTCAAGGTAAAGTTGTCAATACAGCATGTGCAGGAGATACATTATTAAGTACATTTATAGGTTGTATACTCAAGGGTAAATCTCTTGAAGATGCTTTAGTATTTGCATCTGCAAGTGCTGCATCAACGGCATTTTTAGAGGATATTACTGATTTTTTGGATATTGAATCGTTAATAAAACAAATTAAAATTAAAAGGAGAATATAATGAAAAAATTTATATTAGCAATAACAGGGTGCCCAACTGGAGTAGCTCATACTTTTATGGCAGAAGCAGCCCTCAAAAAAGTAGCTGAAGAATTAGGTGTTGAGATTAAAGTTGAAACTCATGGACAAGCAGGGATTAAAAATAATATTACTGATGAAGATAAAGCAAGAGCTATTGGTGTAATTATAGCTGCTGATAAAAATGTTGAGGCAGAGAGATTTAATGGGATGCACGTAATTGAAGTTGGTGTAACAAAAGCTATCAAAGATCCTAAAGAATTAATAGAATTGATTCTTTCTGGGAGTGTACCCATCAAATCAGGTGAGAAAATGTCTATAAATTCTACTCCTAGTTATTCTATATCAATAGGACAACAAATATATAATCATCTTATGAATGGTATTTCATATATGTTACCATTTGTTGTTGGTGGTGGGGTACTGGTAGCATGTTCCTTTTTATTTGGTATTTTTTCAGCAGATCCTAATCATGAATCTTATAATGAATTTGCAGGATTGTTAATGTCTGTTGGGGGTTTAGGATTGCAATTAATGGTGCCAATAATGTCTGCATTTATTGCTCAATCAATAGTTGGTCGAGCTGGATTTGTACCAGGTTTTATTAGTGGTTTAATGGCTCATAATGGAGGAGCTGGATTTTTAGGTGGAATTATAGGCGGATTTATTTCTGGTGGAATTATGCTTGTTATCCAAAACACTCTCAAAAAATTACCAAAATCTTTAGATGGATTAAAAGCGATTTTTTTATATCCAGTATTAGGGATGTTTTTAGTAGGTATGATAATGTATATTATTGTAGCTCCTATTGAAATCATTAATACAAATATGAAATTGTTTTTAGAATCTTTTCAACATTCTAATCCAATTATATTAGGATTGTTAGTTGGAGCTATGTGTGCATTTGATATGGGTGGACCTGTAAATAAAGCTGCTTATGTAACAGGCACATTACTATTAGCAGAAGGAAATACTCATTTTATGGCAGGAGTATCAGCCGCTTGTATAGCTCCTCCTCTTATTATTGCAATTGCAACTACCTTATTTAAAAATAGGTTTACAGAAGAACAGAAAAGTGCTGGAAAAGTAAATTATATTCTAGGAGCCACTCATATTACAGAAGGAGCAATTCCTTTTGCTGCAGAGAGACCTTTGGTAGTTATTCCTATATTAATGATTGGTTCATCTATTGCTGCAATATTAACTTATTTTTTCAAAGTACAAGTTCCTGCACCTCATGGAGGATTTTTGGTATTACCTGTTGTGACTAATGGGAGCTTATGGGTATTAGCAATTTTAATAGGATCATTAATAGGAGCAATTTTATATGGATTCTCACGTAAAAATGTCATAAAATAAAAGGGTTATTATTATGGATATAAAAGAATACATTTTAGAGGATCAGATAATTTTTTCTGATACATTGTCAAATCAAAAAGAAATGTTCCAGCTAGTAGCCAAAATAGCTACTAAAAATGGGATTACTACAAATATAAATTGTATAATAGATAAATTTCAAGAAAGAGAAAATTTAGGCACTACGGGATTACTAGATACTTTTGCAATTCCACATGCACAGGATAGTACAATAAATAAAGCAATGATAGTGATTGTTGTTTCTAAAAATGAAATCCCATGGGAAACTCTAGATGATTCAAATGTAAAAATAGTATTTGCTTTATTAATTCCTTCTATTGATAAAGGCAGTATCCATATTGAATTTTTATCTACAATTTCTACTTTATTAATGAATGATGATTTTAGAGATGTTCTTAAAAAAAGTCAAAATTCATCAGAAATTATAAATTTAATTAAACAACATACAAATTAAACAAGCACACAGTATCTAGAATATTATTAGATAGAAGTATTATAAAATAGACTAGATCTCGTGAGATTGGGGTAAAGCTCTTGTGTTTCTTATTCAGAACATAGGAGCTTTTTTTTAGAGAATAGCGAGATAATAAACGAAGTGAAATTATTGACACTATTGTCTTACCCCCACCCCCATGTTTTGATCAATACTGCTATGTAGTAACTAATCACATATTTATATTAATTCTAATTTCTGTAATTAAAAACAATATCTAAAAAAAATTAACAAAAGTATAAAAACAAAAGCTACCATAATATGGTAGCTTTTGTTTTTGATAAAATTCATTTTGAGTTAAAAGATATTGTGAACTATGTCAGATAGATTCGCCTTCTATTATTCCTTTTTTTATATGATGTTTTTTTAACCATAATATCCAAGATTCTTTTTGAGTTGCACTTGGCACAGTATAAATTTGAGGTTTATTAATATAATTAAAATTCTCACGCTTTATTAAATTATGATAGGGTAGAATATCAACATAAGAAATACAAGAATATTGCTTAGAGTAATCGGCAATTACTTTAAAGTGGTCTTCTGTATCATTAATAGAAGGAATAATAGGGCAACGAAGAATTACTTCTTTTTGTTTCTCTTCTAAAAAATCAAGGATTACTTTACAATCAAAATCTTGTCCTAAAAGAGATTTAAAATCAGATTTGTTAGTAAGTTTGTAATCAAGAAGGTAAATATCTGTAAATTCCAATGATCGCTCTAGATTTTTAAGAGAGATAAAACCACTAATATCGAGACAAATATGAATTTCATGATTCTTTAGGGTAGGACCAAGTTCGCAAAGGAAATCCATTTGATTGATTGCTTCACCACCACTAAATGTTACGCCCCCTTGAGAATAGGTATAGTAATCTTTATCTTTTAGAGCAATAGTAGATAGCTCATCTACAGAGTAGCGTTGACCAAATTTTCCATAAGCTTTTGAGGGACAAACATCAATTAGAGCAAAATTTTCTTCATGTTTTTGAAAATCAATTTTAAGTTTTCCGTCTACAATACTAATGCCATCACCTTGAACAAAATCAATACATTTTTTACATAGATCACAACGCTTAGGATCATGCTTTAGTTGTTCTTTTGCTGAGATGGATTCAGGATTGTGACACCAAGGGCAACGAAGAGAACACCCTTTAAAGAAAAAAGTAGTTCGTATTCCAGGTCCATCATGTATAGAAAAACGTTGCACATCAAAAAGAAGTCCTGTTTTGAGATTAGTCATTACAAGTTCTTGCTAATATTTCTCTTTGCACATCATCTTCTAAGTTTACAAAACGGGCACTAAATCCCCCTACACGAACAGTGAGATTTTTGTAAGCTTCTGGATTTTGATAAGCTGCTTGTAATTCTTCAGCTCCAACAACAGTTACCATGAGTTGAGGACCACCTTTTTTGAAGTAAGTATGAAAAAGTGCTTTAATATTATTTCTATCTTTATTAAATATCCTTTTTGAAAATTTAATGTTTTGGACACTACCAGCATGAATGTCAGCACGCATCTTAGCAAGAGAATTAAGCATAGCTGTAGGACCGTTAAGATCAGCACCACTTTGAGGGTTATTTCCATTACTCATGTATAATCCTGCAATACGTCCATCAGGAGAAGATGCTGTTGCTCGTCCCCATTCTGTATTTACTTGATTGTTGATAACAACAACAAGCCAACTGTCTAATCCAATTTTAGGAGCAAGATTACGGATTTCGTTACAAATATACTCATGAAGATCTTTGGCAATTTCATCAGCGTAATCATCATCATTTCCATATTTAGGAGCATCTACAAACTCTTGTTTTAGATCAAGATGATTATCAAAATCTTTTTCGAGAACTTTTTGTATTGTTTCTAAAGTATATTTTTTCTCTTCAAAGACAAGCTTTTTGATTGCTACAAGAGAATCGGCAGCATTCATATTTCCATACATTTCATTAGTTCCACCAAGATGTTTGACACCACCATCAAGAGTCATTTTACCACGACTGATACAATCATCTGTAAGAATACTAGTGAAGATAAAGCCTACTTGATCATTCATTGACTTGTAAGAAAAAGCATGAGCATCTCCCGTAAGTTCTATATAGTATTTGAGAAGTTTTTTATACTCTGCAAAAAACTCTTCGAAAGTAGTGATATCTTTCATTTTTTTCATTTCTAAAGTGCCATATTTGTTTTTATAATCCCACTGATCAATTCCATCATGAATCATAATCGTAAGAATTTTGAGAACATTAAGACAAGAGTTTGGTGTACCAATTCCTTGACCAGAAAGTACAAATTCTCCACATCCAAAAGGTGCGTATTGTTCTGCCATTTTTTCATCAACTTGCATTGCATTCATGACAGCAGGGATATTTATATCATCGTTGTAAAGAATAGGGTAGGTTGTTCCTGCCCCTATACAATCGAGAGCTTGATTGTAAATATCTTGATTCATTCCCTCATAAATACGGAGAGTAAATTGAGGTTCTACAAGATTAGCTCGTTTTGTTGCTTCTATAGAGAGACGACAAAACACGTCTGCATTTTCAGGATTACGTCGACCTTTTCCACCAACGAGAACACGCCCATTTACATTAGTACGTTTTACTTCTATCAATCTCCATTGACATTCAATATATTCTATAGCTTCTTGTTCTGTAAGCACACCATTTTTTAAGTCATTAACTAGGTAGTCACCAAGATAATCATCCATTCGTCCAAAATTTACTACTCCAGCTAAAGAAGAATAAAGCCATGCTAATTGCATAGCTGAAACAAAAGAGTCAGCCTTGTCATTTTCAATTTTATGGAGAGCAACTAATAGACGCTCCATTTGTATTTTTCGTTTTGGAGAAAGATTTTCTGTTTGTAATTTTGTTTCTACTTCAGTAATATGATGTTTGATAACAGTTTGCAATAAAGATAAAGCTTGTATCATTGAATCATATTCTGAAGAAGAATCTGGATTTTCTGTTTTTTTTGATAAAATTAACTCTTTTAATCCTGCTATACCATAATCAAGAAGAAGATTGTACTTTAAATACATGCCACTAAAACGTGCAGTGATAATAGCTGGAAAAAGAACATCTACAAATCGACCAAGTACATCACCTTGAAGTTTTTCTTTATAGAATATTTCTCTAGTATCATTTTCTTTCCAATACTGTCTTAGATATTCAAATTCTTTATCATGCTCAGATCCTAATGTTTTAGAGAGTTTGTCTAATTGATCAAAATTACAATAATGCCCAGGACCTCCTACAGAAGTTACAGATCCAAAACCAATAACTAAAGCATCAAATCTTCCTAAAATCAAATCATCTTCATACATAGGACGGAAAACTTTAGGAAATAATGTGGAAAGACAATCTAATTCTCTTTGAAATTTTTGTTCTTTAGTATATGTACTGTGGGCCTTTGTATAGTCTAAGATTGTTTGTAGATGCTCATAAGGAGTAATATATAAGGGCTCTTTGGGGGCAACAGCAACATTTGTTTGATTTTTTTTAACAGCACGTTCTATCATATAGAATCTCCTCAATTTATTATTTGATGATAATATATTTTCTTTAAAGAATTGTTAACGATCAAATATATATGATTTTTGAATGAATAGTGTTCATTTGTATAATATAGTGTAGCATTTTTTTTGTATTCAGTCAATAGAAATTATATTATTTTTATTGACTGATACTTTATTCAATAGTAAATAATAAGTTATTTAGCGTGTTATAATCAAAAGATGTAATTCTATTTTGATTTTTTGTATTGATTTTATAAGAGAAATTTGATATAATAATATTATGAAAAACAATATAGATATTTTGCAATATATTCAATCACGAAAAAATGTTAAACTTACAGACATTGCTAAAAAGTATGATATTTCCTTACCTACAGTTAGGAGATATGTTACTGCATGGGAAAAGGAAGAGTTAATTCAAAGGACTCACGGTTCTGTACATGTTGTCAATAGTGCAAAATTTTCTTTAAAACATCGTATGTATAAAAATATAGAACAAAAAAAACAAATTGCCAAGTTGGCAGTGTCTATTATTAATGAAGGCGATACAATTTTTTTAGGGGGAGGAACCACTATTGCTTGTATGTGTGAGCACCTTACAGAGTTTTCCCAATTAAATATTATCACTAATTCTCTTTATGTGATTGATTTTTTTGCTTCTTATAGGAATATCTCCATTATTTGCACAGGGGGTGTTTTAATCCACGATGACGATGCTTTTACAGGTAATTTTACAAAAATTCTTTATGAAAAACTTTATGCAGATAAAGTTTTTTTAGGAGCAGAAGCAATTCATCCACAAATGGGGCTTTCTAAAAATGTTCGATTGGAAGAGCTTAATGAACACTTTATGATAGAACGTGGTGCAAAAAAAATCATCCTTGCTAGCTCTGAAAAAATTAGTAAAGTTTTACCTCTGATTATAAGTCCTATAGAATATATAGATATACTTATTACAGATTCTTTAATATCTGAAGAAAATCTACACGCTTTCAATCACAATCAAGTCCAAGTCTTTATTCCTAAATAGATTTCCATTTTTTATTTTTTATCTCATTATTGCTCGTTTCATTGTCCATTAAAATATTTTTTATTTATTATATACTAACAATATACATAAAAAAGAATAAATATAGAAAATATAATTGACATTTTTGATCGATATTGTATACTATACAAAGTTATATTAACTATAATACAAATATAAAATTTAAGGAGTTATACATGGATATTTTATCTATTGATTTAATTGATACAAATATTTCTTTTGAAACAAAGGAAGAAGTTTTTAGATTTGTGTCAGAAAAAATACATGAAGCTGGGATTGTTGATAATCCAACTTCTTATTATGATGCTTTAGTTACTAGAGAAAAATTATCTTCAACAGCTTTAGGTAATTCTTTTGCTATTCCTCATGGTATTTCAGACAATATAAAAAATCCTGCAGTAGGTATCATAAAACTATCAAAACCACTATTATGGATAGATGAATCTGATGATCCATTACCAGCAGAACTTATCGATTGTATTTTTTATTTGGCAATACCATCTTCAAAAAATGTAGGAGCAGACAATCTACATGTAGAAATTTTATCTAAAATTTGTTGTTCTATTTTGGAGGATGAATTTTGTGAAAAGGTATTAAAAGAAACAGATGTAAATCAATTATATGATCATTTCAAATCAATACTATAGGATAAATAAATATGTTTAGGAGTTTAACATGGCATCAAAAAAAATAATAGCGGTTACAGGTTGTCCTACAGGGATAGCTCATACTTTTTTAGCCGCAAAAAGTCTTATTACAGCAGCAGAGGTTGCTGGCTATGAGATGAAAGTTGAAACACACGGAGCGGCAGGAGCTGAAAATGTTCTATCAGAAAGTGATATTCAAGAGGCTGTAGGGATTATCGTAGCATGTGATAAACCAGTTGATCTTACACGTTTTCATGGAAAAAAAATGATCAAAGTTCCTGTTAAAATGGGAATTAGAGCTCCTCAAGATCTTATTACTAAAGTATTAGATGATAGTACTCCTATTTTTCAGACAGATACTATTCATAAACAAGAAATACAATCATCAAGCACAGTATACCAAGCTTTAATGAATGGAGTTTCTTATATGATTCCTTTTGTTATTACAGGGGGATTACTTATCGCTATTGCTCTTGCTTTAGGTGGAGAATCAACGCCAAAAGGATTAGTCATTCCAGAGGGAAATCTATGGAATCAAGTTCTTAATATTGGTGTTGTTGCTTTCACATTAATGATACCTGTATTGTCTGGATATATTGCCTATGCTATTGGAGAAAGGGCTGCGTTTCCTGCTGGATTGATAGGTGGTTGGATTGCTAACAATGGATCATTTTATGGGGCTTCTGCTGGAACAGGATTTCTTGGTGCTATTGTTGCTGGATTTGCTGTAGGTTATTTTGTTAAATGGATGAAATCTTGGAAATATCCTTCTTTAATTGAACCTATTGTCCCTTTAATGATTATTCCTATATGTTCAACACTGTTTATTGGTGCATTATTTATCTATATTATTGGAGCTCCTATTGCTGGAATGATGCTTGCTTTAACCAATATGCTTGTTTCTTTATCAACAGGAAATTTAATAGTACTTGGTATTATAATGGGACTAATGCAAGGATTCGATATGGGAGGACCTGTTGGAAAAGTAGTTCTATTATTTAACATTGGATTACTTGCAGAAGGAAGAATAGAATTTATGGGAGCACAAGCTGTTGCTATACCTGTAGCACCTTTGGGTATGAGTTTAGCAGTCTTGATTGGGAAAAAATGGAATCTTTTTACTGAAATGGAAATTAATAATGCAAAAGCATCTTTTGCTATGGGATTAGTAGGTATTTCAGAAGGAGCTATTCCTTTTGCTGTTAAAGATCCATTAACTGTTATTCCTTCAAATATGATAGGTAGTGCAGTAGCATGTTGTCTTGCATTTATTTTAGGAATAGGTTGTAATGTTGCTCATGGTGGTCCTATAATTATCTTATTAGGTGGATTTACAAAACCTTTATTGGCATTATTCTGTATGATAGGAGGTTCTGTAGTGACAGCACTAGTAGCCGTAGGATTAAAACTAAGCAGAAGAAATTCAAAAGAAAAATCAATTGTTCAATAAAATATTCAAATTTTACTTACTATATTTATAGTAAATTAAAGAGACCAATGTCTCGTGAAATTGGGGTAAAGCTCCCATGTTTTATAAAAACATGGGAGCTTTTTTTAGAGAATAGCGAGATAATAAACGAAGTGAAATTATCGAAATTATTGTCTTATG
>CAMQSH010000050.1 GCA_947036575.1 uncultured Brevinema sp.
CCCCAAATAGTAGGATATATCCATACACAAATCACCCCTAAAGATATTCTTGTGCAACCTTGAAGAATTTGAGCAAAACCAGCCATAAAGAATTTTTTTTCTGCTTGTAAGCGACAAACATAAGGTATCTGTAAGGTATTCATTAACAAAGAGAAAAATAATAATACAAAAATATAAGTATCATCTATATGAAATACATTTTTAAAGATAGGAATTAATAATAACCAAATTCCTGTTAAAATGATAGATATTTTATTAATTTTAGAAGCTGTATATAAAGATTCTTGAGCTAATTCTTTTTCAGACATATTAGAATAATGTTTTGTAAGGGCAAATTGATAAGCAGACATTGGTAGTATTAATAATCCTACGAATTGGAGCAAAGGCTGTATAATTCCATAATCATCAATAGTTAAGAACATTATCAAGACAAATTGAAACATTAGGTTGAGACCAGCTCCAACCATATTACCCACTGAATAAAATGCAGACCCTAGTAAAAATTTTCTAATTGGCATTGTTTACTCCACAATCTTTTTTAAATTTAATACAGTACTACCCATCAATACTTGTGTGCCAAAGCGATCAAAAGCAACTCTCACCATAGCGCTAGAACTATATTCCACAGTCCCTTTACCAAATACAGAATGCATGACTTCTTGCCCAACCTCTAACTCACTCACAGAAGTGATCTTTTCTGTTTTAATACTAGAGTTTTCATTGCCTAACACATCTTGAACTGAAGAGGTATCAACTTTACGGCTGGTAGATGCCGCTGTTTTTGTAGAGTATTTACTATATTTAGAATAGCCTGTTTTAGGTTTAGAATAATGATCCTTGTATGATTCGTTGGTCTTTCTATACGTATCTTTTTTATTACTACTATTATTTTCTGTAACATCATCCAATATTTCTGTTGGAATACCATCTAGAAAATGAGATTTTTCATTAAAAACATATTCACCGTAACGTAAAGCTCTTTCTTCGTAAGTTAGGTACAATTTATTCATCGCTCTTGTTATAGCAACATATAATAATCTTTTTTCTTCGTCCTCAGCTTCTTGTGTAGTAGCACTAGTTAAAGGTAGTACACCTTCCGCAAGTCCAGCCACAAAAACAATAGGAAACTCTAATCCTTTGGAACTGTGTATAGTCATTAATGTAACAGTATTATTTTCGTCAACATCTTCTTCATTAATAGAAGAAAGTAAGCTAGCTTCTCTTAAAAAATCTGCAATAGATGCTTGAGGATTAGCTTGTTCAAAAACTTTCACAGCATTGACAAGTTCTTGAATATTATCAAATCTATCTTCCGCTTCATGAGTACCGTATTCTGGAATTAAATAATCTTCAAAATAACGAATAGATTCTACTAATATTTTTATAATTTGTGTTGGTGGTAATGTTTCTATAGAGTCTTTTAATTCTGTAATTATTTTACCTAGTTCAACAAGATTATAAGAAGCCTGTTTTGATAGTCCCTCTATAGTTTCTGCATTTAAACAAGCCATAGGATAAGAAATTTTATTATTTTCTACAAAGTCTCTTATTTTTTGTTTACCTACGTCTCCAACTTTTCTCTTTGGAACATTTACAGAACGCTCAAATGCCTCAACATCATAAGGATTTACCATGATTCTTAAATAAGATAAAATGTCTTTAATTTCAGCCCTATCAAAAAATCGTTGTCCTCCATATATTCTATGAGGAACATTGTGTCTTGTCATTACTTCTTCAAGTACACGAGATTGAGCATTTGTTCTATAGAGTATAGCAAAATCTTTGTAAGATTTTCCTTGTTCTACTTGTTTTCGTATTTCTTCATAGATATAAGCTGCTTGTATTCTATCATCCCCAAGACAATTAAAAATTATCTTATCTCCCTCTGCTCTTTCAGCTTTTAAGACTTTAGGCATACGACCTTTAATCGATTTCACAATAGAATTAGCAGCCAATAAAATATTACCATAAGAACGATAGTTTCGCTCTAATTTTACAATATGTGCTTTAAATTCTTCGTGAAATTGTCTGATATTTGCGACTTTAGCTCCACGCCATGCATAAATTGATTGGTCATCATCTCCAACCACACAGACATTAGACCTATCCCGACTAAGCAGGCTTAACAAATGATATTGAGGTCTATTAGTATCTTGGAACTCATCGGCCATAATATAACGCCATTGTCTTTGATAACGCTCACGTACATCAGGACATTGCTCGAGTAAGACAATAGTATTAGTAATCAAATCGCCAAAATCCATAGCATGATTTTGTTTTAAGGTTTGTTGGTATTCTTTATATACTTCAGCACATAAATGATCAAATTCTCCTCGAGCAGATCTTTCTAGCTCTTGAGGTGAAATTAATTCTTCTTTTGAAGATGAAATAACCCTAGCGATTATTTTATCAGAATGTTCTTTTGGATCAATTTTTAATCGTTCCATAATTTTTTTAATCGTATTTTTAGTATCCCCAGAATCATAGATAGTAAAATCTTGAGAAAATCCTATTTTTTGAGCATGCTCTCTTAAGATCATCACACACATAGAGTGAAAAGTCCGAACCCAAGCTGTTCTAGTATTAACACCCAATAAATGCCCTATTCTCTCTTTCATTTCTCCAGCAGCTTTATTAGTAAAAGTTACACACAATATATTATAAATTCTAAGATCATATTTTTGAATAAGATGGGCAAAACGATGTGTTATAACTCTTGTTTTTCCAGATCCAGCACCAGCAAGTACCAATAAAGAACCTTCATCATATAATACAGCTTCTTTTTGTTCTGGATTCATTCCATCTAAAAAATTAGGATCTAATGTGTATGAAGTCGTTTCTTGATAATTATTATAAGGCACAAAGTCTTGATCAGGCATTTCTGAGTCAAAAGGATTTTCTTCTTCTGTAGGAAAAGTATCTTCAGACATATCAACAGAGTTTAATAAATCAGCAAAAGAACCTGTAACCGTTGACTCTGTATTTGTTACATCAATTGTTGGTTTATCATTGGTTTGTTCGTCCTCTTGCTTGGAAAACAAAGAATCTGGAAATAAGTCATTCATTATATACCTTCAATAAAATCTTTTTATATATTTACTAACTATAAAAATATATTAAGAAAAATTATACACGATATTTATAGGAAAATCAATATATTAGTAACTGTTTAATAAAAAAACTTTTAATACAAAAATATCTTGACAAAGCCTATCAAAATAATTCATAATACTTATTATGAATTATTTAAATTATATATTACTAGTAATTTTTCTACTTCCTTTTACTATTTATTCTAAAACTCCTACCAAAGATATAGATATTCGAGGTTATACTTTCGGAGAAAAAATATCTTTCGTATTGAACAAAGAATATCAACAAAAAGAATATAAATTACTACCTTTACGGACTAATGAGAATCAACTTGTTTATCAGGGATCACTGTTTAATGAGCCTGTAGTACTTATTTATCACTTTAGAAAAAATCGACTTTCTAGTCTTTCTTATATATGGCAAGATGTGAATAATGATATTATTTTTTATCGTTACCTACAAAAATTATTAAAAAGTAAATATGAAGAAACAACAACTAAACAAATACAAGCTCTCACTAGTGATATAACGATAAACACCTATATACAAACTATTACTAATAAAAAAATTATAAGCCCTACTTTATATATTGGATTAGAAAAAATTAGTTCTTCAAATTCCAATCAAACATTTATCTTAGAATTTAAAGCTTATGATTCAGATCAAACCATTAAAAATAAAATATTATTAGAAGATATATAATATATATTAAAGGAGCATTAAATGACTTTTCATTTGAAAACATACCCAGATGCACTCAGACAATTATTTGTAGCTTGTTCTATAGAAGAAACAAATTCTACGTTTGATAAAGCACTCGTTATCTTACAAAAAAACTTTATCCTTCAAGGCTACAGAAAAGGAAAAGTCCCTGTAGAGATGATTGCAAAAGCAAATCCACCTGAATTAATGAGTATTGTTTCAGATCTTATTACACAAGAAGCGTTTAGCTATATTGAACAGCAAAAAACACCTTTATATGGTCAACCTCGTTTTAATCCACTAAATAGTCTTTCTAGAGATAAAGAATTTTTCTTTTCTCTTGTATACGAAATTTATCCAACAATTACTAAAGAACCAGATCTTTCAAAAACAGAATGTAGCTATGAAGCTTGTGAGATGGATCAAAAATTCATAGAAAATACTATGTGCCGTCAAATTCAACTCTTAGAATCTACTTCTGGTACTATTCAAGATTTTGATATGGTAAAAGTAGAGATTTTGAACAAAGATTATACTGGTGATAAAAAAGAAGCTTCTTTTGATACTAGCAAATTAGAGCTCCTTATTGGTAAAAAAACAGATGAAACTGTTTCTATTTCTTTTGATGATCTTTCAGGTTATTTACTTGACTTTATTGGAAAAGTTTCAGATCCTGTTCAAGTAAAAATCACTGATATTTTAAGAGCTAAAGATTGGAAAAAAGTTACAGACGAAGAAATTGCCGAAAAATCTCCTTTTAAAACCAAAAAAGAGTATTTGGAGCAATCACAATCACAATTTGAAAATCTCGTTACTCAATACAACAATACTCAAAAAACAGAGGCTCTTTCAAATACTATTAGTTCCCAACTTCAGGCTGAATTACCAAAAAGCTTATGGTTAAATAATCTTCGAGATCTTGCTGTTAAAGTAGCTGAAAAAGAAGTAATCAAAGAAGATATGTCTTTAGCTAATATTGCTAAAAACAAAGATATTTTAGAAAAATTTTCTAAATTACCTACAGATTCTATTGAAGGACTTTCTTTTGTTATTTGGTTAGAAAATATTGCTCAAAAAGAAAATATATCTATAGATGAAAATGAATTAGAATATCATTTTTATAGATATGCTCAAGCAAGACGTATTCCTATGAATGATTTTAAAAAGAATATGACAGCTGAAGAAAAAGAATCTATCAAAAATGAAGTTATTCGTGAAAAAGCAGTGCACTATTTACTAGAAACTGTAAAATTTACAGTAAGTAAAACTATTCCCCTAGCAACAGCACTCAAAAGTATGCATAGATAAATTCATTATATAACAATAAAAAAAGACAAGAATCTATAATTAGGCTCTTGTCTTTTTTTTGATTATTTTTGAGAAATCTTATATAATTAATTTTAGATTCACAATATTTATGGGGATATCATGTTAAAAATTATACTTTTACTTCTTTTGGTTCTTTCACCAAAACATTCCTTTTCACAATATGAAGATACTCTAATAGAAGAATATCAATATGATGAGAACAATGGTTATCAATACGATAATACAGATGCTCCTGCAGATGACTATCAATATGATGAAAATGACGACTATCAATACTATGATGAAGATACTGAATTTAATGATCAAGAATTTGATCCAGGGTATAATCAAATTGATATAACCCCAGATGAATTTCAAGGAGATGTTACTACTACTATAGAAATTACTAATTATTTAACAAATACTATTTTTGTTTCAAACACCTCCTATGTTACTATACCATCTATAGAAACTATTTCTCCAAATGTCTGTTTAGCAATTCTCAAAAGTAATTTAGGAGAATTAAAAACTTTTATATTTCAAGATCCTAATATTTTATCATATGTTCGTGGTGATGGGAACAATCTTCTACATATTGCTGCAACAAGACCAAATATAGAAATTATACAATACCTCCTTGATCAAGGAATGGATATTAATGCGACAAATAATGCAGGGAGAACAGCACTCCATATTGCAGCTCAATTAAACAATTTACCAGTAGCAGATACTCTTGTAAGAGCTAATGCTCGAGTCAGAACAAAGGATAATTTTGGTTATAGTGCCTTATGGATAGCTAATACTAAAGGATTTCCTCGGATGCTTCAATTATTAGTTAGAGCACAACAGCAAGAATCTATAGTATTTGAAACCCCTGATATAAATCTTAATAATAAACTTAAAGGGGCAAGCCCTCCTAATATTTTTGATACTTATACACGTTTTTCAGAAAAAACAGTTCAACAAGGTCCTGTTTTAAATACACCTTGGCACAAATCTTTATTTACCCTTGATTATAAAGAAGTTGAAGATCTAATACTATTTGGTTTAGATCCTAATACGAAAGATAATAAAGGTCAAACCCCTCTCCATATAGCTGCATTATATAATAATGTGCTAGCTTTGGAATATCTCCTAACACTACCATCTATTAATCATAAAACAGTTGATAACTTTGGGAGTACACCTCTACATACAGCTGCTGGTAAAGCAAGCCCTGAAACGTTAAAGATTTTAATGAGTGCAGGGTTTGATATTAATCAAAAAAATAAAAGTGGTTGGACTCCTTTATTTGAGGCAACATTATTTGGTAATAGAGATGTTGTTCGGTATTTATTAGAGTTAGGAATAACCCCTAACACAAGAAATACTATGGCTAGAACACCTCTACATGAAGCTGCACGATTAGGTTATACGTATATTCTTAGAGATCTATTAGATGCTGGTGCAACATATGATGTAGAAGATTATCAAGGTAAAACTCCCTTTTTTCTTGCTGTTGAAAGTGGTCACATTGATGTTATTGCTCAATTATATGAAAAAGGAGCTTCCACTGGTGGAATGAACCTCCAACAACAAACTCCTTTACATGTTGCTGTGTTAAACAATAATGGTACTCTTGTAAAATATTTAGTTGATAATTTTCCTGTTAATATAGGTCAGATTGATTCTTTAGGTAGAACAGCACTAGACTTAGCCTATATAAAAGGAAATGAATCTATTATTGCTTACTTAGCAAATACCTATGTACAACAACAAACAGGAACTGTTATTCAAACAAATTCTACTATTCCTTTACAAACGCCTATTTCTAATGAAGAAGCTATTACAGAGCCTATAATAACAGAAGAACCTATAGATGATAATACTCTTGAGGTTACTGAGGAAAATATTATCGATGAAGAGTATACTGAAGAAGCCATTGTCGATGAAGAATATACCGAAGAAGTCATAGCTGAAGAAGATATTATCAATGAGGAATATACTGAAGAAGACTATACTGATGATGAATATATTGATACAGAATAAAAAAATTAAAAAAAATTAAAAAAGTATTGACATCTTATACAGAATAATATATAATATTAGTACGTTAGTTATACGCCCCCTTCGTCTAGTGGTTAGGACACAAGATTTTCATTTTTGGAACAGGAGTTCGATTCTCCTAGGGGGTAATAATAAAGTACCTAGATTATACACTAGGTACTTTTTTTATATATCATATATGCGAGTATCCCTTTTGAGAATAGTTAAATTTATATTTTTATCTTTACTTCTATTAACAACATCTTGTGGTATTAAACTAGGTCGAAATGATAGAGTGAAAAGAGATTTACCGGCAGCTTCTATGCAGGATTTTTTATATACCTATACTGAAAAAAGTGGTTTCAGAGAATGGGAAATTAAAGCAGCACAAGCAAACACTTATGAACAAAGTGATATCGTATATTTATACAATTTCACAATGACTTTATTTTCTGAAAGTAATCAAATCAAATCTGTTCTTGTTGCGAATAAAGGTAGTATTCAACAAGAACTAGGAAATCTTATTGCTGAAGGTGAAGTTCGTATTTTTTCTGCAAATAAAAGTGAACTCCAAACAGAAAAAGTTTATTGGGATCAAAAAAGAGAACTTTTTTACTCTGAGACTAATAAGTTAGTAACTTATACAAGAGATTCCCATAAAATAACAGGATATGATATGGTTTCTGATTCAGCATTAGAAAATATAGAACTTAATAATAGTGTAGGACAAATAAAAACTGATGGTGATGATTCTCAAGAAAATTCTAATACTAATAATAACTCTTTAGATGAGTTTGAAAAAGATTTTAGAATAACAGAAGATGAAGAAGCTACTGCAGGGATTTAATAATGTTATCTAAAAACCCAAGATATATTACTATTTTACTATTATTTAATTTTTTATTTATTGTCCATTTTTCTGTAATTAACGGATTATCGGTATCTGTAGCTGTAACAGCTGGGAAAAGTTTCTTTAAAACTATAGAAGAGCTAATTATTTTAGAAACTGCTAATAATAGGCGCCCTACTATCAGTCAAGGTCCTGTAGCTTTAATTGCAGATACAATGATTTATGATGAAAAAACTGAGATTGGTTATGCCACTGGTAATCTACGATTTGCAGATCTAAATAATAGAACATTTTTTTCTGCACAAGAAGGAACTTATTTTACAAAAGAAAAAAAAGTGGTTTTAAGGAAATCTCCAGAGATTTTATTAGAGCAAGGTGATAATATTTCTACAAAAATTATAGGAAGAATTATTACTATATACCCAGACGATTCTTATATTCATGTGCAAGGAAATATTGCTATTGATGATGGAAAAACTTATATTACTGGAGAAGAAGTAAGAATTTGGTCAAAAGAAGACAAAATGATAGTCTCTGGTAATGTTCAATCAATATCAGAAGATCAAAAACTCGTTGCAGATCGTTTAAATGTACAATTTCAAGATGGAGAATTATACAACTATGTTGCTCGAGGTAATGTAATTGCAAATTCAGAAGAAGATGGATTCACACTACAGTCTGGCATTCTTTTTTATGACAATACAACTGATTTCTACAAAGCCTTAATTGAACCTTCTATTTTTTTTCAAGAACAAGAAACCATATCTCATGCTAATATTATAGAGTATGATAAAACTACTGAAGTTGGTAATTTAATAGGTAATGTTGTTTCTGTTCAAGGTGATGGAGAACAGATTGCTTATTCTAGATGGGCCGTATTTCATGGCTCAAATGATGTTATTAATATGTATGGAAATCCTCGTTTAGTACAAAAAGGTTCGGAAATTTTTGGTACTGAAATTATTGTAAATATAGACTCTAACAACATGGAGATACTTGGTGGTGGTAGAGGATTTTTTGATAGAAATCAATAAACATTGGAGATCTTATGTCAGATAACACTTCATCTTCTCATTTTCTTGATCGTTTTGAAGAGCTAGGGCTTAGTAGAAATGAGGCTTCTGTTTATTTAGCATTGTTAAAAAATCATCCTGTTACAGGGTATAAACTAGCTAAAGATAGTGGAATACTAAGACCTATTGTTTATGAAATGCTTACAAGACTTGTTGAAAAGGGAGGGGTAAAGATCGTAAAGGATTCCCCTGAACAATATAGCCCTATTTCTCCAGACAATTTTCTTACAACTTTAGAAAAACGTTTTACAGACGCTAAATCATCACTAAGTAAAGAATTAATTTTTTTTCAAGACAAAGATACTGATAATGATGACTTTTGGAATTTATCTGATAAAGATACAATTATTGCAAATATTCAAGATATTATCAGTAAAGCTAAAAAAGAAGTTCTTTTTTATCTCAATCATGATACTTATGCATTATTCTTAAAAGAACAGTTATCAAAAAAAGTCGCTTCAGGAGTACAAGTTATTGGATTTTCTTATAGAGATCTTCAATTACCAGGAACAGATCTCTATACCTATAAGATTGATAGAAATACTAATACGCCTTGTATTGATGATGATAGAATTCTTGTAGTTGTTGATGGTAAATATTCTATTATAGCCGATATGGATGTAGGGAAAGCTTGTCAGAGTATGAGATCTGCCCAAGTAATAACAGTACAAGATTTTATTCGAATGAAAATTGTTTTATATAGACTCAATCAAGTACTTTCTCCTTCAAAGTTATCCCTATATCTTTTTGATAAAGATAAAGAATTTTTTGATAATATTATTTAATAAAAAAGCACAAGTTTAACACTTGTGCTTTTTTTATTTTTTACTATCTAAAATTGCTTTAAAATAATTTCTTTTATTTTTCATAATTATAATATATTCTGGTGACATAACGTTTGTCAATGACTCAATAATTTTTTGACACTCTTTTAACATTATTTGAATTTCTTGTTTATTAATAGTACTGCGGTTTATTTCTGTATCTATTAAATCCATCAAATTAATAAATCTTTGTTTTAAGTATTTAGGAGTCTTTTTATTGATAAATTTATCTCTTTGTTGAGAAACAACATAAGTCACAGGCTGCTGAGACTTATAAAATCTTCTTAAAAAAGATCTATTACCTATTTTACACTTAGAATTTAGTAGTGGGTGTATTGTTGTTTTTTGAAAAAGAAACTCTTCATGTTCTGTATATAAATAAATATCAATACCTCTTATTAATTTTGCTGAATAAATCATATAATCTAATGATATTATATCTTTTTGAAGACTATCAATTAAAATTGGAATTTCATTTGGATCCACTTTTTCATTAATTATAAAAAAAATTTGAGTGAAATGTTCTTCAATAAGCTCTATTATTTTATTATACAATTCAAAAAATTTTGTATCTATAGTTTTTAATTCTTCAAGAATTTCTGTATCATCTAAAAAATTTAAATATGATGAATCCGTAACTATTTGAAAAAGTAAGATTCTTTTAATTTCTAACACTTGTAAATCAGTAGTGATTAAATTATAAGTATCATTTAATTTTAAAATATCTAAAAATTCTTCAAAATTCACTTGATGCCAAATATCCATTGTTATAAATAAGTAAGGTTTCTCTTGTTCTATCACTATCTTATTCTTATATTTTTATTTGAATAAACTTAATAATGTACCTGCAGCAACAGCAGAGCCTATTACACCAGCAACATTAGGTCCCATAGCATGCATTAATAAGAAATTTGTAGGATCTTCTTCAGATCCCACTTTTTGAACAACACGTGCAGACATAGGTACAGCACTAACTCCAGCAGCTCCAATAAGAGGATTTATTTTTTTACCACTCAATACACACATTAGTTTTCCTAACAAGACTCCTCCAGCAGTACCTGCTGCAAAAGCACATAATCCTATTCCTAATATTTTTAAAGTATCAACTGTTAAAAAAGTTCCAGCTTTTGCTGTTGCTCCTACAGTAATACCTAAAAAGATAGTAACAACATATAATAACGCATTTTTTCCATTTTCAACCAAGTTAGGAACTACCCCACTTTCTTTGAATAGATTACCTAACATCAACATACCTATTAAAGGTGTTGAAGAAGGTACTATCAAAATAACAATGATTGTTACAATTATTGGAAATAATATTTTTTCTCGTTGAGATACTTTTCTTAATTGTTCCATTTTTATCAATCTTTCTTCTTTTGTTGTGAGTAGTTTCATAATAGGAGGTTGAATAATAGGAACTAAAGCCATATAAGAATAAGCAGCAACAGCAATTGGACCTAATAAATGAGGTGCAAGCTTTGAAGTAAGATAAATAGCTGTAGGACCATCAGCCCCACCTATAATTCCAATAGCAGCAGCTTCAGGACCTGTCATTCCTAAGGCAATGGCAACCCAAAAAGCAAAAAATATTCCTACTTGAGCTGCAGCACCTAATAATAAACTTTTTGGATTAGCAATTAAAGGAGCAAAATCAGTAAGCATTCCTATTCCTAAAAAAATTAAAGGAGGATAAATCCCTAGTTTTATACCTTGATAAAGGAGATATAATAATCCACCTTCATCCATTAAACCTTCGCCTATAGATGCTGGTAAATTAACCCATAACATACCAAAAGCAATTGGTAATAATAGGTACGGTTCATATCCTTTTGCAATAGCCAAATATAGAAGTATTAAAGATACGGCTATCATCGCTAATGATGGTAGGCTCATCATTGCTATTCCAGTTGTTTGATATAAATTTAACAATAATTCTTGCATGTTATTCTCCTATGCAAGCTCTAGCAAAGTAGATCCACTATCAACTGATTCGCCTTCTTTTACTAATAGAGAAACTATAGTTCCATCTTTTGGTGCTACAATATTATTTTCCATTTTCATAGCTTCTAATATAAGAATAGTTTCTCCAGCTTTTACGACATCACCAACTTTTTTAAGAATCTTCCAAATATTACCTTGCATCGGTGCTGTAACTGGAGTTCCTGTGCCTGTAACAACTACTGGTGCAGGAGCTACTACTGGGGCAACTTGTTGACTAGTAACTGGTATAGAAGATGATCCTTCTGATACGAATTCTACTTCAACCTCGTATACATTTCCTTCCACTTTAACTTTATATATTTTTGACATTATTATTCTCCATTTTTACTTTTCTTTGGGATCATGAAATTTTACGAATATTCGTAATTCTAACTTGGGTACTCTTTACTGTGATTTCAAGATTTTCTAAAATAGCTGCTACGATAATAGCCTTATGCAAGGGATCTACTATAGTA
>CAMQSH010000051.1 GCA_947036575.1 uncultured Brevinema sp.
AGTGATTCTGCATGAAAAAGACAAAAAACTCCTCATACAAGTCATTCAAGATATGTTAAAATTTGTATATAGACGAATCCTCATCACCTCAAATGTCAATGCGATTAAAGAAGATATCTTCAAAGCCTGTTCTTCGATTTATCAGAAGAAATTAACAAATCTTTTTCCTGAATTTGAAGAGAGCGAAAAAGAGAGTTTTGAAAATAGCTTAAAAAGTTTGAGTGCTGGAGATAAATATACAAAAAGCACCTTGGCACTCTACCATGTACTTAACGAAAAACAATATAAAGAACACCCCGGTATTTATTTGGATAGTTGTCATGTGGAACATATTCTCCCAAAAAGCTTTCATAATTATAATAATTGGTCTGAAGAAGATCATAGTACTTATACCAATTCTTTGGGTAATTTAATATTATTCGAAAAAAAGGTGCATATCAAAACAGACAATGATTTTTTATTAAACAAGCAAGAACTCTATAAAAACTCAGAAATATCAGATGTCTTAGAAATAGCCCAAGAAAAAAAATGGACACCAAAAGAAGTAGAACTTCGACTTAATAAGATCTACAAAAGATTGTCTGATTTTATCTTTAATTAAAATGCCATTTAATATTATTATATAGGATTATTATTGATATTATCATTGTCTTCTATAATGTACGGTAATAATTTAAATGACGCTTTGATAAAAGCATTAAGTAATGGAAATCTAAAAGAAGTCAAAGCCTTAATTAAGAATGGTGCTGATATTAATACTAAATGGCACGGCCTTGATGATTATTTCAGCTAATAGAATATATAGAGGTTAAAATGAGTAGATTTATAATGAAAAATATAGGATTATTATTAATATTATCATTGTCTTCTATAATGTACGGTAATGATTTAAATGACGCTTTGATAAAAGCAGTAAGTAATGGAAATCTAAAAGAAGTCAAAGCCTTAATTAAGAATGGTGCTGATGTTAATACAACAAATAAGTATGATCGTACAGCACTAATGATTTCTATAACAAAAGGATATACAAAAATAGCAACATATTTGTTAAAAAAAGGAATTAATACAAATAATATGACTATTGTAGATTGGGCAAGACCTGGTTGGCTTGAAAAAGTAAAAGATCTTATAGATAAAGATTTTGATATTAATACACAAGATAAAAGTGGTACTACTGCTTTAATGTGTGCTTCTGATACTGGAAACATAGAGCTAGTACAATACTTAGTTGCAAAAGGAGCTGACCTTAATATTCAGAATAAATACGGTAATACAACATTAATAAAAGCTACTGAGAACGGATTTGCACATATTATAAAATTGTTAATTGATGCTGGAGCTAATATTAATATTGTAGGAGAGCTAGGACAAACAGCGCTTCATTGGGCTTCCTATCATGGAGATTTAGGAGTGGTTAAAAATATCGTAGAGAATGGTGCTAACCTTAGTATAAAAAATCATGATAGTAAAACACCCTTAGATATTGCTACATCAAATGAATATACAGAAATAGTAGAATATTTAGGAAGTTTATAGTAGTAAACAAAGGAGTTATAATGAAAAATATAGGATTATTATTGGTGCTATTAAGCATTGTAACTTGTGGGGAAAAAGAAACTAAAACAGAAATCGTTACTATATTTGATTCTTCCCCTTATGAAACACTTTCAAATGAAGAAAAAAATGAGGCTTTAATAACTGCTTCTAAAAATGGACAAATAGAAATCGTGCAATATTTAGTAGAAAATGGGGCTAATATTAATGCTCAAGATAGTGCTTATTACACAGCCTTGATGAAAGCCTCTGGTGACAGACAATTAGAAGTAATAAAATATTTAATAGAAAAAGGTGCTAGTGTTACTATTGATGGGGAGGCTGGTTGGACAGCTTTAGATAGTGCCTTGGTGATAGGTGGGGAAAATTTAGAAGTTGTGAAAATATTGGTTGAAAATGGAGCCGATCTTAATACTGGTATCTTAAATTTTGTTTCAAGAACAGGTTATTTAGAAGCGGTAAAGGTTCTCGTAGAAAATGGGGCTGATATTAATAGGGCATCTAATGAATTTGGAGATACCCCTTTAATAGAAGCTTCACGAGAAGGTAAGTTAGAAGTAGTAAAATACCTTGTAAAAGCTGGGGCTGATATTAGTGCCGTAGATGAATTTATGCAAACAACTTTGGATCATGCCTCAGCTCAAAAACACACAGAAATCGTCGAATATCTCGAAAATATCAATACCTTAACTGCAGAATTATTCAAAGCAGTTATAAAAGGTGATTTAGAAAGTGTTCAACAATATATAAAAAATGGAGCTAGTGTTAATACTTCTGAAAATAACGGAGATACTGTTTTGATATATGCTTCACAAATTGGAAACTCAGAAATCGCTAAACTTCTTCTTGAAAACGGAGCTAATGTTGATGCTAGAAGTGAATTTGGCACAGCTTTGGAGTATGCGTCAAGAGATGGACATTTAGAAATTGTAAAACTTCTTGTTGAACAAGGTGCTGAGAGTAATACCCCTGCTTCTGAAAGATTTTTGCATGAACAAAGCCTTGCTACACAAGAAGGACACACAGAAATCGTCGAATATTTAAGCAGTATTAAAACAACAGAAGATCCCGCTGAAACAGCAATAGCAGACTTATACAAAAGCTTTGTCCATGATGATATCTTAACAAATAAAGACGCTTTTATAAAAGCAAATGATTTTTATGGCTATAAAGGTGATGTTACGGTAACAGTAGATTGGTACGAAGAAGATTATGCAGCAGAAGGTGGCAGTACAAATATAGGTGTTGTTTACAAAGCTTACCTTGATTTTGTTTCTCCTGAAAATCAAAAAGTTATTTTTTATGAATCAAAACATGCTCCAGAATTAGAAATAAATATAGTAAACAATAGTTCCCTCACATTCCATGAAACAAACACCACATCTACTGTGTTTTATGAAAAAAAGAAAATTTATGATAGTGCTATGAGCAGTGAAGAAAAAAGCGAGCTTACTCAAAATGTTCCTCTATACAAATATCCTTATAATTTTTGGGGCTATATCTATTATGGTGGTGAGCCTACATCATTACAGAATCTTATTAGTCCAGAAAAGTCAGCCCAAAGCTATCTAAATTGTGCAGAAAGAGATGGATACGACCCCTTTGATGATTATTCCGTGAAAATCACAATAGATGCAGAGCTAAGAATCACGGCAAAATATATGGGTGATAACGGCGATAGTTTCACATGGAAAAATGGTGTGGTACATAAAAAATTTATAGGTATTATGGGGGAAGGGATAACTATTGAATTCCTCGATGAAAAAGGCTGGCTTAGAAGAAATAAATAAAAAACATAAACTAAATAATTTCATAAAAGTTTTCTTGACTAGTATTGTAATTATTGCATTTAAAATAATAGGAAAACTTCTGTTCTTAAGTAGATTTTTTATTTTAAATACTATATAATTTATATAAAATTAATCTTTACAAAAAAAAGTTGGGGAAACTATAATGAATAAAACTTTGATAGTAAGTCGTTAGAGATTAGTATGGAAAATAAATTTAATGATATGTCTTACCTTCTTGACAAAAACTCTCACATCCCTTTATATAAACAAGTAGAAAATATTATTAAACAAATGTTAGAAACTGAGCCTTATAATACTGGTGAATATCTTCCTGGAGAAAATGAACTAATTACTAATTTAGGAGTAGCAAGACAAACGGTACGTCAGGCTCTACAAAATTTGGCAGACAAAGGGATTATTACAAGAGAACGTGGAAAAGGTAGTAAAAAAACTTTAAAAAGAGATAGAATTTATACAAGAATAGAGGCCTGGAGTAGTTTTACTGCAGAAATGAATGAACAAGGGGTTCAAGCTAAACTGTTTCTTATTGAAACAGGAACAAAAAAAACAATAGATGATGTATACCAAATATTTCAATGTTCTGATACCTTAGAGTTAGCTTACCTATATAGAAGATATGGATATACCAAAGCTACCCAAACTGATTTATATTTTGAAAGTTATTTTAGACCCGATTTACAGTTAGAACTAGACAATGACTTTTTAGAAAATAATTTTATAAAACTATATGACTTTTTAAAATTAAAAAAAGATATTATAGCAAAATCATCTCAAGAAAGCATAGAAATCCTTATGCCTCAACAACTAAGTATTAAAGGGATTTTTAATACTATTCCAAATGTGCCTATTATTAAAAGAATACGTGTTATATATGACCAAAATGATATACCCTTTGAGTATAATATAGGTTATTATAGATCAGATGTTTTTATTTTCAAATTTGATAGTGCTATTATAGACAATAATCAAATATAATCATTTACTATATAAGTAATAACACAAAAAAACATTTCATATATAAAAAAGATTGATATTATATGAAATAGAGCTATAATATATTATATTAAATGTACGTATATTAGTATATTTAAGAGGAGGAAATATTGAAATACGTTTTTTTGTTATCTCATGGAGATTTTGCTCAGGGAATTAAACAGATGGGAGAGATGGTCTTAGGTCCTAGTGATTTTTGTATTCCTATATCTTTTAAAGATGGAATGGGAATTGATCTGTTCAAAAAAGAATTTAATAGTATCATGACTACGTACAAAGTACATGAAAATGAATGTGTTTTTATCTGTGACTTAAAAAATGGTACTCCATTTAATGTATGTTTAGAATTTTTAATAAATAACAATTTAATAAATCACTCTAAACTTTTATTTGGACTTAATTTTCCAATTTTAATGACAGCCGTAGAATGGGCTGAAGGTCAAATTTCTGAAGATGATTTCCCAACAATATTACAAAATACTATTAATGAACAAATAGGAATATTTGAATTCAAAGAACAAAATCAAGAAGATGAAGAAAATTTTTAATATGAGGTAAAAAATGAGTATAAACTTTATAAGAATAGATGACAGAGTGATTCATGGACAACTAGTTACTAGATGGTCTAAAGAAAGAAATTGTGATGGAATTATCGCTGTTGATGATAATATTGTAAAAGATGAAGTGCTATGTCAAGTTCTTAAATCTGCTGTCCCAAATACTATTAAAACTTTTATTTTTGATGTAGATACATTTATATCAAAATTTCCTAAAATACAGGAAAGTAATAAACATTATTTTTTAATAGTAAAAAGTCCTATTACTCTTCAAAGAATCTCTGAAAAAATTAATCTTCTCGATCTTTCTTCGGAAATCAATGTAGGTCCTATGAGTACTAGAGATGACTCTATTACTATTGGAGCTAATGCGAGTATCCTTCCTCAAGAGGCTATTGCATTTAATCATCTGGAATCTTTGGGACTAAAAGTAGAGTTTAGATTAGTCCCTGACAGTAATCAACAATTCTGGAACAATATAAAAGATAAATTCGATTTTAAAATATAGGAGAACAAAATGCTCATTATTCAATCTATTTTAGTAGGTATTTTTTGTTATTTAGGTGCACTAAGTGTCCCTTGGCCCTTAGGTCTTATAACAGGATGGTATACCTTAACAAGACCTTTAGTTTCAGGACTCATCTTGGGAATTATTTTTGGAGATATAACTCAAGGTGTTATGATAGGAGCTGCCGTACAAGCTGTATATATTGCTCTTGTAACTCCTGGTGGAATTATGCCAGCAGATTTAAACTTTGTAGCTTATCCAGCTATGGCTCTTGCTATGGTTTCTAACTCCACCCCAGAAGTAGCTATAGCTATTGCTGCTTCCTTAGGGATTTTAGGAACTGTTATTCATAATACAATGATGATTATTAACTCTTATTGGGGTGTCAAATCTGATAAAGCAATAGAGGAAGGTAATCAAAAAGCTTTATTCAGATCTGCTATTTTATTTCCTCAACTCACTACGTTCTTACTCCGTTTTGTTCCAAGTTTTTTAATTGTGTACCTTGGTGCTCAATTTTTCCAAAACCAAGACATTAGCGAAATGTTACCTGTTAAAGTTATACATACAATGACTATTTTAGGAGGAGTCTTACCTTCTCTTGGTATTGCGACTCTTCTTGTTCAAATCATCCACAAAGATTCTCTTATTTTATACTTTTTGGTTGGATTTATAGGAGTCGTGTTTTTAAAATTAAATACCTTGGCTCTTTTAATTATCGGTTTATTCTTAACCTTTATGTACATAGAATATTCTGGAAACACTATAGCTAATAATAATACTAACGAAGAAGAGGAGTTTTAAAATGCCTAAATTGAGTAAAAAAACCTTAGATCGCTCATGGCTTGCATATAGCCAACACAATCTAACTTCTATGAGTTTTGATAGACTTCAAGCCTTCGGGTATTGCTGGTCCATGCTTCCTGTAATCAATGAACTGTACAAAGATCCTCAGGAAATCAAGCAAGCAATGAAAAGACACTCTGCTTTTTATAACACAGAACCTCAAATGGGTGTTATTATTAATGGGATTACCATAGGAATGGAAGAACAACGTGCTAATGGAGAACCTATAGACGATACTACCATAAATAGTATCAAACTTGGACTTATGGGACCTATAGCTGGTATTGGAGACTCTATGATTCCTGGTACTTTTATCCCTATTTTATTGAGTATTGCTCTCTTGCTATCTGCTAATGGAAGTCCTGTAGGTGCTATTTTTTATATTATTACTTATGTTTCTCTCATCTGTTTTGGTAGCTATAAATTATTTTATATGGGTTATCATTTAGGGCTAGATGCTGTAACATTATTTACTAGTGATAAAGCTTATCGTGTTAGAGAAGGAATTTCTCGTTTAGGAATTCTTATCATGGGTGGAATTGCAGCTGCTTATGTAAATTTAAATACCTCTTTGAGTTTTCAGCAAAATTCCGTTGATATTCAAGTACAGACACTTATTGATAATATCTTTCCTAAATTATTGCCTTTACTTTCTGTTTTACTATGTTGGTATTTAATGTCTAAAAAAGGAGTATCTCCTATTAAAATGATGTTATATTTATTCTTAGGAACTATTGTGGGAGTGCTGTTGAATGTTTTCTAACAATTTATTTGTAGGAACAGAGTTATCTGGAAATCAAATTATTAAAAAACAAACCAAATTGTGCGATATTTTAACATACTATCTAAATCAGCCAACCAGTGCTGATTTAGATAGTATCATTTATGAAGTATCTATCCATGAGAATAGTAAAAACCCTAAAGATGGGGATTTATCTTTTGGAATTTCTGCTATCAATTCAGGAGATATTGATGGTGAATACTATATGACAAAAGGTCACTTTCATACAGATTCTTCTAAAGCTGAATATTACTGGGGTATCTCTGGAAAAGGATTGCTCTTATTAATGGATAGAGATAGAAATTATACTATTCATGAAGTTTACCCTGGGGCTTTATTATATATTGCTGGGCACATGGCACATAGATTAGTTAATATTGGAGATAAATTATTAAATGTTGGAGCTTGTTGGCATGCTATAAGTGGTTATGACTATGAGACTATTAAAAATTTAGGATTTCCTATAAGAGTTTTCAAAAATGCGAACTCTTATAAAATAATTACAATATAACACGAAGAGGATTACTATGCCCTATTTACCATTTAAATCACAATATAACACTCACCCTCAAATCAACATTAAAGGGTTTGAGAAAGAAGTGTGGCAAGGATATGATAATATTATCCAAATCATAAAAGAAAAACAACCTAAGGTATTAGTTATAGACTGCTATCATGGAGTTAACTATAAAGAACTAGAAGAATATTTAATTAAAGAATTACACCCTGATTTATCTATCTGTGCTGATGATGCAGCGTTTACAGCAGATGAAATTAAAACAAAAATGTTAGATCATATCACCGATGATAGAGTCTTTGGTGTAATGTCTTTTCACAAACTAGAGCAATTTTTCCATCAAGATAAAATTGAACAATTCCAAAAACAAATAACATCAAACTCTGGTCTTGTAATTGTCTATGGAGTGGGTGCTAGTTTAATTACCAAAGGAGATACCCTTGTATACGCTGATCTTGCTAGGTGGGAATTACAAATGCGTTACCGTTCTGGGGAGCTTGCTAACTGGAGAGATGATAATTATAACGAAGATATTCTAAGACGTTACAAAAGAGGCTACTTTATGGAGTGGCGTTGGGCTGATGAACATAAAAAGTCTATTTATAATGAAATTGATCTTTATTTAGATACTAATGAAAAAAATGATCCTAAAATGATTACAGGAAATGCTTTTTTAGAAGGATTAAAACAAGCTTCCTTAAAACCTTTTCGTCTAAAACCTTATTTTGACCCTGGAGTATGGGGTGGTCAATGGATGAAAGAAGTTTGTCACCTTGATCCTTCTAAACAAAATTATGCTTGGTCTTTTGACGGTGTTCCAGAAGAAAATAGTATTTTGTTGAATTATAATAATATTGTCCTTGAAGTACCTTCGATTAATATAGTGTTCCTCTATCCTAAAAATTTATTAGGAGAAAGAGTTTTTGCTCGTTTTGGGGCTGAGTTTCCTATTCGATTTGACTTCTTAGATACGATGAAAGGACAAAATTTGAGTCTTCAAGTACACCCTACAGTAGAATATGCCTATAAAAATTTTGGCATTAAATATACTCAAGATGAAAGTTATTATATTCTCGATGCTACTGATGATGCTGTAGTATATTTAGGCTTAAAAGACAATGTCGACAGTAAAAAAATGATTCTTGATTTAAAATCTGCTGAAAAAGGAGAAATTACTTTCCCCGCAGATGATTATATCAATATGCTCCCTTGTAAAAAACACGATCATTTTCTTATTCCTGCAGGCACTTTACATTGTTCTGGAACTAATACTATGGTTTTAGAAATTAGTGCGACCCCTTATATTTTTACATTCAAATTATGGGATTGGGATAGAGTAGGACTTGATGGATTACCTAGACCTGTACATGTTGACCATGGAAGCAAAGTAATTCAATGGGATAGAACAACTCAGTGGACTAAGGATAATCTTGTCAATAATATCACTGTAATTGAAGAAAATAAAAATTATAAAAAAGAAAAAACCGGACTGCATGAATTTGAGTTTATTGAAACAAACAGGTATACTATAGATAAAGAAGTAACTATTTCCTCACAAGGTAGTGTACACATGCTAAACCTTGTAGAAGGGGAAGAAATCACTATTTTGAGTGTTGATAGCTCTTTTGATCCTCTTATAATCCATTATGCTGAGACCTTTATTATCCCTTGTGCTTGTAAGCAGTACAAAATCATTCCTTCTGGAAACTCAATAGGTAAAACAGTAAAAGTTATGCAAGCTCTTGTAAAAGGATAGAGATCACAATGTTCAGGCCAACGTTAAACCTTTCTTTTGACTTTGAAAAAATGTCTATGGAATTTATCAATAAAACCAAATGCTCTCAAAATACAGAACATAGAAGTTTAGATTCGATTAGAGCTTCTCTTTTAGATCCTAAATGTACAGGTCCAGAAACTGTATATAGTATCAATATGGATGTATATCAAGAAAGTCATCTATCTGATTTACAACAAAGAAATCAATTATATGGTGTCGTGATGTATGCATCTGGAAAATTAGGGCAAGAGGCTGTACGTAGTCAAGGTCATTTACATGCTATTAGCCCATTTTCTCAAACAAGAACAGGAGAAGTTTATCAAATATGGCAAGGGGAAGCTTATATTTGTATGCAAAAATCTAAGGACGAAGGTGAGTTTTCTTTCTATGCTGTCCTCGCTAAACCTGGAGATATTGTAGTCGTACACCATGATTGGATACACGCTACCGTTAATGCTAATCCTAATCAAACTCTTGTATTTGGTGCTTGGTGTTGTAGAGATTATGCTTTTGAATATGATTTTGTTAGAGAAAAAAAAGGAATGGCTTACTATCCTATTTATAATGGTAATGATATAGAGTGGATACAAAATCAACACTATGAAAAAGTAGATATTACTCTTTCTACACCACCCTCTTATGAGGAATTTGGTATTAAACAACAAGAGTGTATTTATAAACAGTATACCAAAAATCAAAATTTATTCGAATTTATTATTAATCCCAACAAACATCTAGAAAAATGGGATTTATACAAAAAAAATATAACAAATTTATATTTAAACAGGAGTTTATATGAAGTCTAAGATTAATTTTTGGGACTTTTTCCAAAATTTTGGAAAATCATTAATGTTACCAGTTGCCTTATTAGCAGCTATGGGTATTTTACTAGGTATTGGATCATCCCTAAGTGGAAAAGCAGTATTAGAGGTCTTACCCTTTTTAGGCAATCCTGTTTTACAACTTATCTTTAAGTTTATGACTTCTATAGGTCTTTTTGCTTTTATCAATTTACCTATATTATTTGCAATGGCTATTCCTTTAGGATTAGTAAAACAAGAAAAAGGTATTGCTGCCTTTTCTGGTTATGTAGGATTTGTTGTTCTTAATCTCTCTATTAATTTCTTCTTAAAAGAAACAGGTCAACTTGCAACAGGATCTCTTCGTGATGCTGGCCAAGCAATGATTATGGGGATTCATAGTATTGATACAGGCGTACTCGGTGGTGTTTTGGTTGGTGTTATTGTTTATCATCTTCATAATAAATTTTATGAAATACAATTACCTGATGCCTTGGCATTTTTTGGGGGAACTAGATTTGTTCCTATTATTACCGCTTTTACTATTTCTATAGTTGGTTTAATAGTACCATTAATTTGGCCATTCTTTGATAATGGAATCAGAAGCATAGGTGCTGTTATCCAAAATGCTGGCGTATTTGGACCATTTTTATTTATCGCTAGTGAGCGTCTTTTATTACCTTTTGGTTTACATCATATTCTCGTTGCAGCTGTTCGTTTTACCTCTATTGGTGGAGAAGCTCTTATTAATGGCGAAGTAGTTGCTGGAGCATTAAATATTTATTACGCAGAATTGGGTAATGGATTACCTTTTACACCAGAAGCAACAAGATTTCTTTCTCAAGCAAAAATGCCTTTCTTATCTTTTGGATTACCAGGAGCTGCATTAGCAATGTATCATACCGCCCGTAAAGAAAATCAAAGTACTGTAAAAAGTTTGTTATTATCTGGAGCTTTATCTTGTGCTGTAGCAGGGATTTCAGAGCCTATAGAATTTTTATTTTTATTTATTAGCCCTATATTATATCTTTTTCACACAGTGTTGGCTGGAACTGGAGCTTTAGTCTTAGCAGTTTTACAAGTTACTGTTGGTAATACAGACGGAAATTTAATAGATTTATTTATTTTCGGTGTTCTCCAAGGACTTCAAACTAAATGGTATTTGATAGTATTAGTAGGTACTGTTTGGTTTGCCATCTATTATTTTGTATTCAAATTTGCTATTATTAAATTGGATTTAAAAACACCTGGAAGAGATGTTGCAACTACAAACGTACAATCATCAGGTAAAACCTTAAAAAATTATGCTGCTGAAAAAATGCTTGAAGGTCTCGGTGGTAAAGAAAATATGGTTTCTTTAGATAATTGTATCACAAGATTGAGAATATCTTTAAAAGATTCTAGTCTTGTTCAAGAAGCTATGATTAAAGAAGCGGGTGCTATCAATGTGGTTATTTTAGACAAATCTAATGTCCAAGTAATTATTGGACCACAAGTACATATTGTAAAAAATCAAATTCAAAAAATTCTCGACTAAATCTATAATTATTATATGAGATAAAAACCACCTTCTATAATATAAGAAGGTGGTTTTTATTTTTAATCAAATTTTAGATGCATAAGAAAAAATATAGACAAAGCACGTTATCTATAATATAATTAACTATCATAGGAGGTAGAGAATGAAAAATATAGGATTATTAGTTAGTATACTATTAATACTTTCTTGTGTCCAACAAGTAGAAGAAAAAAACACTCTTATTATAGGGGTTGAAGCAGATGCTATCACATTATTCCCCTATCATTCTAATGATACCCCTTCCACAAGTGTTTCCTCACAAATATATGATCGATTGATAGAAAAAGATAACAGTACAGGTGATCTTATTCCATCATTAGCAACAGAGTGGACATTTCTTTCCCCTACTATTTTA
>CAMQSH010000052.1 GCA_947036575.1 uncultured Brevinema sp.
AAAACAAAACACCCCCATATCTAAAATGAGATAGGGGGTGTTTTGGTAGTTTGTATATTCTATGGTCAAAATAGAATATTCAGACTTTGCTATAAAAGATACAAGCAATACAGTTATTTTATATTGAACTCTGCTTAAAAGTTAAAGGAAAACCCAGTGCGTACTTCGTACTTACTGGATAACTAATTTTAGTCATTATATTCCTAAATTAGTAAAGCCCATAGAGCATGTATTTGCAAACATCTTAACAGACTAAGTCTTAAATATTTCTACTTAACACCGAACTCTCAAAACATACAATACTCTATGAGCGATTAGTATAAATTTACCGAGAGTTCGGTGTTAAATCAAATATCGAGAACATAAGCCATGATACGAGAAACACATGGTCTTTTTATTTCTATCTTGTGCTTGGTATGACTATACCTTGGCACATCGTGCCTTTAAAATGAAAAAGGATTTCCTATACAGAAAACCTTCTATCTTAAAAATGACAAGATAGAAATATATAACAGACTATTTCTAGTTTGTTAAGATGTTTGCATAATTATTATAACTCATTACAGATAATTTGTCAATAGAAAAATCAAAAAAACACCACCTTATTATCGGGGTGGTGTTTTTTTGTAATATATTAAGATTTTATATAACGTCTAAATCCATCTTCATTGATTTCAATAGCTCTCTGAAGACCTATTTCATCAAGACGCTTGATAAAAGAATCCCAATCTTTATCAATATCAGATGCTCCCATAATCCATTTTTGAATCATCTCAGCAGTATATGATTCTAAATTAACTTGAATCATACTATACTCTTTTATGATCTCAGGAGCATGTTGTAATGCTGCAAAACCTATGCTTGACTGCACAACGTCTTCATCAATATAAAGTTTATAGCCTTCTTTTATAAGAGGGTGAGAAATCTGTTTTTCATAGTCATAATCTTGAAATATTCCCATTTCCCATTGTGCTCCAACTTTGTACAATTCATTGAGAGGGGATGCCGCTTTAAGCACTTTATCCGTAAAAATAGGCTCACCATCCACCATTGTGTACTGATCCCCTTCAATACCAAAGTTCCATAGACGACGACCTTCTTCCGAAAACCAATAGTCAAAATACTTAATTATTCCAATAGGATCTTTCGCTGTAGAAGAGATCCCCCATCCACCCGCATAAACATTTCTAGCAAATGGCACTATTTTTTTATCGTTAATTGCTGGTGGAAGAAAAACAAGAAGATTAAATCCTGGTATTGTATCTTTAAGACTATCCACATAATAAGCAGTACTTGCCCAGTCAAAAGTATATCCTCCAAGATTGTTTCCAAACATATAATCTCTAGTGGTAGCAAAATCTCTTGTGAAAATTTCTGGATCAATCAATCCTTCTTTATACCATTTCGAAAGTTCACGGATCGCATCTTTAAATTCTAGTCTATTTAATTCAAAAACAACTCCATAATCTTCTGTAATATTCCACATATATGATATTTGGAATAAATTAAGTAAGAGTTTTAGTGTATTATTTAAGTCTGAGCTTCTTTGGAACCATGGAATTTCATCAGCAAGTCCATTTCCATTAGGATCTTGTGTTTTAAAAGCAACAAGAGTATTATAAAATTCTTCCATTGTTTTTGGTACAGGAAGCCCTAATTTGTCAAGCCAATCCTTACGTAAAATATGGACAGCACCTACTTTTATAGGGGGATAGTAAGGAACTTGATAAATATTACCATCATATGTTGTCACTACTCGTTTAAGATCTGGGCGATCTTCCCAAAACTTTTTAATATTGGGTGCATGCTCATCTATAAGATCTTGTAAAGGAATCAATCCTCCATCAGTCCCTAGAGTATTTAATTTTTGAGGAAACCCATTTCTAATAATATCAGGTAAATCTCCAGAAGCAACCATTAAGTTAAATGCTTCTTGTTCGTCTACAGCATTTTGAGAAATTTTAGATTTAAGAGTTACCCCTGTTTGTTTTGACGCTTCTTGGAATACAGGCCAATTCTCATTGAAAATCATTTTGTTAAACATTCCGAAAATAGTGTATTCTTTTTTTGTCGTATCGTTAACCTCTTTTTTTTGTGTACATCCATTTAATAGGACTATTGCAATGAATAGTACTGTGTATTGTCTTATTTTCATACTTATCTCCTTAGTATATTAAATTTTTTCTCGTTATTACTAATTCTTATATTTAACCTTTAATTATAGAAGATAGACTCAAATCATGATCTTAAGTCAAAAATACAATAAATTTCTCCATTTAAAAAGAAGTTGATCTATTCTAATAATTATTTATTATAAAGTTTGAGAGCTTTTTCTTGAATTGCGATAGCTTCAGGAAGACCTATTTCGTTAAGACGCTTAACATACATATCCCAGTCATTGTCAACGTTAGAAGCACCAAGAATCCATTTTTGAGCCATTTCAGAAACATAAAGATCTAATTCTGCATTGATCTTTTTTAATTTTTGAAGATCGGCTGGTGGGTATTTTAAAAGATTGAATTCCCAATTAGCAACCATAGGACGAACAGCATTTTTCTCAATGTACATATCATAGCCATCAACCACTACGGGGTGAGAAAATTGTTTTTCATGGTCATATTCTTGGTATGTTCCAATAACCCACTGTGCTCCAGATTTTAAGAGTTCCATTCTAGGTGATGGAGCTTTGAGAATTTTATCAGTAAAAATAGCTTTACCATCAACCTTAGTGTAATGATCATTTTCTATACCATAATTCCACAAACGATTTCCTTCTTCTGAATACCAGAAGTCCATGTATTTAATTATTCCAACGGGATCTTTTGCTGTTGAAGATATAGCCCAACCACCGAAACAAGGAGTACGAGGACGTAGAGTTTCTCTTGTTCCGTTTATCATAGGAGGAAGGATAATAGAAAGATTAAATCCTGGAATAGTATCTTTAAGAGTTTCAATATAAGAAGCTGTACTTGCCCAGTCTTCTGTCATCCCACCTATATTATTGCCAAACATATAATCACGTGCTGTAACTGAATCTCTTGTAAAAAATTCTGGATCGATTAATTCTTCAGCATACCATTTTGAAAGTTCTCTTATCGCATCTTTGAATTCGGGTAAACTTGGGTCATAAGAAATTTTTTGTTCTGTGATTTGCCAACCCATTTTTAATTGAAAAAATGCGAATAAAATATCAAGTTTACCAATTGTTGTTTTAAAACGAGCAAAGAAAGGAATTTCATCCATTTTTCCGTTGCTATTAGGATCTTGAGTACGAAATGCTTTTAAGGTATTATAAAAATCTTCAATAGTTACAGGTTGTGGTAATCCTAATTTATCTAACCAGTCTTGTCTTACAAAAAACACAGATCCTGGAACTCCTTTTGGTGTATAATAAGGGATAAAATAACTGTGTCCATCATATGCAGTAGCAATTCTTTTGTGATCAGGATTTTTTTTCCAATAAGCTTTGATATTTGGAGCATGTTCTTCCACAAGCTCTTCAAGAGCTATACTTCCTCCATCGAGACCTAAAGTTTCTAGATCAGTACCAAAAGAAGAACGTATAATATCAGGTAAATCACCTGACACAATCATCAAGTTATACGCCTCTTTTTCGTCTGTCGCGTTTTGGGATATTTTTGATTTTAAAGTCACCCCTGTAAGTTCTGTTGCCTTTTTAAATATAGCAAACTCTTCATCAAAAATTTGTGTATTATACATTCCAAAGAGTGTATATTCCTTAGCTCCCTCAGCTAATACAGATTGCTCTTGTTTTTGACAACTCACAATTAAAAGTATTAATAAAGTAATGCTTATTGTTTTTATAGATTTATTCATAAATTTCTCTCCTATTTTGTAAAATATTTATTTTTTAATTTTTGTAGCTCTTATTGAGTACTATCTGTTAATAAATTTGTTAAAAATAGCTTTATAATTAACTATCGTATAAAAAAGCTATACTTAACCAATGATTAGTTATATCATCTAAGTTATACTTATTAAGTTTCTTTTTTATTAGTGGTATTTTAAGATACCTTTGATTTCAGATTTACTTCTATAAGTTCAGTTATTTTTCTGAATATAGTAAACTGTTTGTTAAAAATTTGTGTGCTATGTGTTCAAAAAAGGAGCTTGATTTTGATTTTATTGGATATTTTTATTCTGCTATTTTTATGATTTCTCGATAACTAGAACCCTCTTTTTTAAGCAAAGTTTTTGCGTAAATAAAATATTCATTATCCTGAAATTTTATAAAACGTGTTGAATTCCCAATTTCAGAGCCCAATCGATAAAGTAGAATATATTCTTGTTCTTTAACGTTTATTTTCCAAGCAATAGCTTGATCTTGAGGGATAAGTTTATCTAGTCTTGTGTATAAATCAATAGTAGAAATTTTCATTTCGTCAAAAGAAAAGCCTGAAATTAATGCTATATTTTTATTACTATTAACTGTACAAACACTTTGTTTACTTGGTAATTTTTCGTTATAATGTAAGGAGTAGTAAGCGTCTTTAATTTGAATATTCATACGAGGATCTGGGATAAATAAAAGATCATCAAAAAGATAATTTTTGCCTATTGTCTGAATATCACAAGGGGTATTGAATTTTAATTCAATATTTTTTTTAACTTCTCCCATGATACTATCTACTAAAAGGAAATTTTGACTATCTAGACGGATGACATTTCTTGTTATAAAAGATTTTTCATAAAGATAAGATAAATTATGAGCATAAGCCCAATCTACTCCCTCTTGATTTATGTATTCACCAGGAAGAAAAAGAGCTTCTTTTCCATTTTCCCAAGAATTTATATATTCAGAATTTTCTTGATTGTTTAAAATAATAGTATTATGTCCAAAAGAACTTTTGAGATTTTTACGTTCTTCACTTTCTACATAAGTATATCTTCCACAGTCAATAAGATAATCTTTTTGATGAGCATAATAAGAAACATGTAAAAGATCATCATGATTATGACCTGCTCCAAATTTTTTAGTGTTAAAACTCAAGAAAGAAGAATTTTCTTTCCAAGAATCTCTTAAGCATAAAAATCCACTATCCTTTAAATGATAAGATTTAAATTCTGGTTCATAAGATGTAATAGCCTTATAAGTATTATTTCCTTGCTCTCCAAAAAGAAAGTAATTTTCGAAATCAAATTCTTTAAAGCCTCTACTTTTAAGGGTACTGTCTGAAAATAAATAGGCGGCTAAAGTATTAGTATCTCTCACATCTGTAGCATCACTATCCCCCCATAGAGGTTGGGTATAGTTAGGTTTTTGCCATATGATATTACATAAAGCCATTTGATGAACACGATCTTTAAATTTCTGAGGAAGTGCTATTTGTTGGTGTTTACAAGTTGCAATAAAATTTAAATAACATAGACATACTTCATGATGGTACATAGGCGAACATTCCCAATGATTACCATCAGATAAGACTTGAGTTTCTATAGATTTAATGAGGAAATTTTTAGAAAGCTCTAACCATTTTCCAGAAAGGTTATGGTCATAGCAAAGAGAAAGGTGAAATAGACCGTGAAATTCTAGTACTCCCCAATTACTTGTTTGAGAAAAACTAGAAACATCTTGTGCAAGATAAGTTCCTTGTACAAGGTATGATTTTTTTATTTTTTCTAATAAAGAGTCTGGTATACAAAAATCAACTAATTCCAATGCTTTAATCCAATGACAAAGGCGTATTCCTGTATCTATCCTTCGCCAACTTGTCATATTACGATTATTGGAATCTGGATTTTTATCAATCCAATCTTCTAAATAATCTACCATACTATTTAAATATTTAACATCATTTGTAAGATAATAAACACGTGCTAATTCCTCAATAAAGCGATGTCGATTTAAGACCCAAATCCATTCAGGATCACTAAATGGTATTGCTTCCCAATCACCTTTAAATTCAACTTCTTGAGCACAACGTTCCATATCTTTGGGATGTACAAAAGTTATTTTATAGGCTACATAACGATCCATTTGAATACGAAGTTCTTGAATTTCTTGAGCATATTTTTTGTTAATATAATCTTTATCTTTATCTTTCACAGAAAAAAATAATGTTTTAAACATAAATAACCCCTATTATAAAAAAATTATTCTATTCTTTAACAGCACCTATATTGACACCTTTTTTAAAGAAACCTTGTATAAAAGGGTAAATAATCATCATAGGGATAATAGATAAAACTATTACAGAATAAATAATAGTTGTAGGAGAAGTAAGAGATTCTGGGGTAATTAAAGCATTTGTTTCTGCTAGAGCAACACGATCAACAACTAATTTTTTAAGAAAAACTTGAATAGGTGCTTTTCTTTCATCTGTTAACAGAATCATTGTCCAGAAATAGCCATTCCAACGAGAAACAGCATAGAATAAAGATACTGTTGTTAAGGCAGCTGTTGAAAGAGGTAGATAAATATTCCATAATACTTGAAATTGATTAGCACCATCGATACGTGCTGATTCTTCTAGAGATTTAGGTACAGACTCAAAAAAGGATTTTAGAATAATTACGTTAAAAGTATTAACAGCAAATCCTATAAGTACACTACTATAAGTGTTAATTAATCCTAGATCTCGGAAATTCAAATACCGAGGTATCATACCTGGGTCAAACCACATAGTAAATACTACCATGATAATCCAAAATGATCTATATTTTAAATTTTCTTTAGAAAGAACATATGCTCCTAAGATAGTAAAGAACATACTTGTCACAGTACCACCAATAACTATAATAATAGTGTTTAAGTAAGAAATCCAAAATAATTCTAAATTCATTGCAGCTAAAAGAGAATCTAGATGAAATCCTTTAGGAAATAAAACGACTTGTCCTGTTTCTACTTGGTAAGGAGTACTTACCGCTGCTGAAAAAACGTACACAATAGGGTAGAGGAACATTATACCTAAAATCCCTAAAAGAATATAGTTTACTGTATCAAATAATCCATCTTCTAGAGTTAGTTTTATTTTATTATTTTTTATAACTTTCATATTATCCTACCATAAACTCGTTTCTGAGATTTTTTTTGCGGCTTTATTAGCAAAATAAATTAATAAACAACCAATAATTCCATTAAACATACCTACAGCTGTAGATAATCCAAAATTTTGAGTTAGCATCCCTGTTCTATAAACATAAGTACTTATGACATCTGCAGTTGAATAAGTTGCAGGTTGATAAAGAAGTAAGACTGTTTCAAAAGCAACATTCAACATTGCCCCAATTTTTAGAACAAGCATTACGATAATTGTTGGAATGATACTAGGTATTGTAATATAAAATAATTGGGCAAAACGTCCAGCACCATCTATTTTTGCTGCCTCATAAAGGTGTGGATCGATAGATGTCAATGCTGCAATATAAATAATAGCATTAAATCCTGTTGTCTTCCACATACTCAAACTTGTGAAAATAGGTCTAAAAAGCTCAGCTTTTGACAAAAAATATACTCTGTCATGTCCTAATTTTTCTAAGATAATATTGACTACCCCTGTACTTGGAGAAAGAATATTAATCAATATCCCTGCGGCTACAACAATAGAAATAAAATAAGGCAAAAATGCCACGGTTTGGACGAATGATCTATAATATTTACCACGTACTTCATTAAGCATCAAAGCAAAGATAATAGCAAAAGGAAATTCTATTGATAAACTCCATAGATTTAGTACAACGGTGTTTTTTAAAACGGTATAAAAATAAGGACTAACTAAAAAATCATGAAAATTTTGGAGACCTATCCATGTAGATCCCTCGATGCCTTTAAAAAGACTATAATCTTGAAAGGCAATAAGTAGTCCATACATGGGTTTGTACATAAAAATTAGGTACCATAAGATAAAAGGTAATAACATGATATAATAATCCCTTTGTTCATTATTAATTATTAAACTAAAGTTTTTTTTGACATTTTTCATTATTTCACCTCTCTTATAAAATATCTTTTATATTTATATGATGACATGTTTTTTTAAAAAATCAACTCTTTTTATTTGTTCTCCAAAAAAAGGTTCATTTCCTTATTAAACATAGCGTTAGATACTGATATTATAGAATTATATTTTAATTAAGAAAGCATTGTATTGTTTTATATCTTATAATAATTACTATGAAGGACAAGAATTTAAAAATGTTGATGTTGGGATTTAGTACAAAAAAGAATTTGTTTTTTTCTTAATAAATGTATTAAAGATCATTTTGAATATAAATATATGGAAGAAAAATATAGATTATTAACACAAAACACCCCCATATCTAAAATGAGATAGGGGGTGTTTTGGTAGTTTGTATATTCTATGGTCAAAATAGAATATTCAGACTTTGCTATAAAAGATACAAGCAATACAGTTATTTAAAATATAAAAAGCCCACAGAGCTTGTATTGATAACATTTAAGATCATAATTTAAATATTTCTACTTATACCACGAACACTAAAATATACAAAGCTCTATGAGCAATTAATATAGATGTACCATGTTCGTGGTATTAAAAATATCTAGGTATTATTGTTATAAAACACCTTTAAAATAAAAAAGGATTTTCTATACAGAAAACCTCTATCTTAAAATGTAAGATAGAAATAGAAAGATTTTTTAAATCTTAAATGTTATCGATATTATTATAACTCATTACAGATAATTTGTCAATAGAAAAATCAAAAAAAACACCACCTTATTATCGGGGTGGTGTTTTTTATTTGATGATAAAATTTAGAGTAATAAAAATACTACAGAAAGTATTCCTATAATCCATAGGATAGGGGGGATTTTTTTATGCTCATTTTCGATAACATGCATGATGATATAAGAGATAAAACCAAAACTAAGACCAATAACAATATTGTAAGATAAAGGCATAAGGACGATTGTTAAAAAGCTTGGGATAGCAATTTTCATATCTGAAAAATCCATGTGAATGATGTTTTTGAACATATAGATACCCACCATTACTAGTGCTGGCGCAGCAATGAATAGAGGAACAATAGTCACTATAGGTGTGAAAAATAATGCTAAAACAAATAATAGTGCTGTTATTACAGAGGCAAAACCAGTCTTAGCTCCTGCAGTAATACCAACAGTAGATTCACTAAATGTAGAGATGGTACTTGTACCCATTAAAGCACCTGTTAATGTAGCGATAGAGTCAGCATAAAGCATTTGATTGATATTTTTGATACGACCATCGGATTCTTCTAATCCTAGTTGTTTACAACAAGCAATCACAAAGGCCAAAGAATTAAAAAGATCTATGAATAAAAAGGAAAAAATAGCACCTGCTAAGGACCACTTGAAAGCACCTAATATGTCTAATTTCATAGCAATAGGGGCAATACTTGGAGGGAGAGATACAAATGAAGTCGGTAAATTTACCATACCTAATGCAATACCTAAGATAGTTGTGATGACAATACTAAATAAAATCCCACCTTGTATTTTTTTGATATCAAAGAAAATCATTAAAAAGAGACAGAATAGAGATAAGGCTACTTCAGGAGTGAATTTACCAAGTGCTACTAGTGTAGCAGGATTTGCAACGATAATGTTCATTCCTCTAAAACCAATGAAAGTAATAAATAATCCAATACCTACTGATGCAGCTAGACTGATAGGTACAGGAATAGCTGAAGCGATTTGTTTTCTAATTCCAGTAATAGTTAATAATAAGTAAAAACATCCAGATAAAAATACGACACCTAAAGCTATCTCCCAAGATACGCCTTGACCTTGCACAATAGAATAAGCAAAAAAAGCATTCAATCCCATGGCTGGGGCAAGAGCAATAGGCATATTCGCTACGAATGCTGATAATAATGTTCCTATAGCAGTAGCAATACATGTTACCGTAATAAGGGCGTTTTTATCCATCCCTGTACTTGATAATACAGAAGGATTTACAAAAATGATATAAGACATCGTTACAAAAGTAGCTATTCCTCCAAAAATTTCTTGTTTAAAAGAGCTTTGTCTTTCAGATATTTTAAATATCTTTTCTAAAATATTATTCATCAGGACTCCTATAAATTATTGGTTTACTCTATAATAAATTCTATGGTGTGTGGAGGAGAAACATTTTTTAGACGAACAAGACTTTCTAAATGAATACCTTGTTCTAAAAGAATTTGTCTACCAGATTGAAAGCTTTTTTCGATGACAATTCCTACACCTACACAGTTTGCATCACCCATAGCGATAATGTTTTTCATCCCAAGAACAGCATGACCCATAGCTAAAAAATCATCGACAATAAGAATGTTTTCATCTTTTTTTATATATTCTTTAGATACAAAAATATCATAATCTTTGTTCTTGGTAAAAGAATGTATTTGGGTATGATAACCATCTGTCATCGTAGTTGGGAGAGATTTTTTGGCAAATAATAAAGGAATATTTAAGGCCAAAGCCACCCCAAGAGCAGGGGCAATTCCAGACGCTTCTAAAGTAAGAACTTTGTCTATCTTACTATCTTTGAATCTTAAGGCAAGTTCTTTGCCTATTTCTATTATCAATTGAGGATCAATAATGTGATTGAGAAAATTATCGACTTTGAGTATCCCTTCTTTGGGAACAGTAGATAGCTCAAGGATTTTTTGTTGTAATAATTGCATACGCACTCCAAGGGGTTAATTATAGACAAATGAAAAGTTTAAATTAAAAATATAAAGAAAGGGATAAAAATAAACAGAAGGTGTACAAAAGAATAGATCAGAAAAATAACTTTATATAATCAAAGTAAAGCTTTTACGGTGCTTTGTAGAAACGTTTGTCCATATTACAAACATATAGGATTATAATTATTTATTCAGTGTAGAGTATAAATTTTATTTTGTCAATTATTTTTTTGAAATAATTTTTATGAGAATTATAAACTTCTGATAGGATGAGGACTGAGAAAAATTCGTTTTTCATTAATTTTAAAAATATCATCGAAATCATAGGAATCATAAAGTAAGGCCAGATGATCTTCAATGAGTATCCCAACATAATAGATATCCCTGTCGAAGTGTAGTTGATAAATCCCATGATTGGGAGAAAAGCTTTGATTGAAAGGTACAGCCCAAATTTTGGGGAAGTTTAAACTTCTGCCGTCATCAGAAAATCGAGCGATAAGTCTAGATTTTTTATTCATGACATCGTCAAAATAATAAATTCTCTGTCCTTTTACTTTTTGTAAAAACTCTTGATTTTGTTTGCTCAGAAATTGTAAAAATTCTAACTCTCTCTTGTCCATACTACACCTCATTCTTCTATGAGGTTACAATATTTTAAATGTAATAAAGCTCATAGCAAGTCTGTTTGGTAAAAATATCTCAAAAGAGCTGAAGTTTTAAATATTTCTATTTTAGTACTCAACACCATGGAAATTTACAGATTGCTATGAGCAATTATATAAATTTATCCATGGTGTGGATAAAAAACAAAATAAATGTGTACAAAAAAGGGTATCTGCATGCTTGACAAAAGTATCGTTGATACAAGTGTCTAAAAGTATGAGATAGAAACAAAAAACTTTCACAGTCTTTTGAAATATTTTTACCATTAGTATTATAACTTATGTTGAGATTTTAGTCAACAGTATTTAGGTATGCAAAATAAAAAAACTTGACAAAAATATTTAAATTTGTTAGGATAATATTATACTTTTATATATATCTGTAATACGGACAGAAGTTTCTACGATCCACCTTAAATGGGACGCTATAATAGTATAAAGTTTACCCTTCTTTCAAAAG
>CAMQSH010000053.1 GCA_947036575.1 uncultured Brevinema sp.
TAGGTAAAATATTAGCGGACAAAGGTCTAAAAACAATGTTTTCTACATCAGCTTGAATGTCTGTAGTTAGGAGAGCATCTTTACCTTGTATGAGGGGTTTCTGATCTACAACGTCTCCTGTAACAATGAATTGCGCACCAATCTCTTTCATATATTCTTTTGCTTTTTTTAAGATAAAAATCTTATATTCTAAACAAGCATTATAGTCTTTGAAATCTCTTGTATTTAGAATTTGAGTGTAAAACTCTTTGGCAACATCAAACTTTTCTATTTCAATACTGTTTTTGATAAGATTCTCTAAACCAAAATATTTAGAAATTCTTAATCCTGCAACAATAGGTTTGTTATGTGTCAATCCTATATCAAAATGGACAACTTGGAAAGGGATCTTAGTCCTTTCCATTAGTTTAATAGTAAGTAAAGAATCTAACCCTCCAGCTGTAATTATAAGAGCTTTTATCATTTATACCTCTAAACAGAGTCATCTGAAGAATCTGTTGTAATATTAGTATTAAAAATTTCTGTTGTTAATGGTGATGGTTCTTTGAGTATAGACTCATCAAAAAAACTATCAAACTCATCTTTTTCGGCTGTTGAATTTCTTTTTATAGGTGCTACTGTTTTAGAAGGATCAATCAATTCAATAGGTACTATTGTGGGGGGCTTGATGAGGTGAACGTTAGGTGGTGTGGATATAGTTACAGGTATGTTATATTTCCCTGTATTGGTAATAGTACTAAAATCTAAAGACATATAGCTTTCTAATAATAAAGGTTCTATGTTAGAAATTTTTGTTACAAATTTTAAATACATATTGGTAATAAAAGAAATTTGAAGATTACTTTGTAGCCCAACATATTTGACAGGGACAATTACTTCATTTGTATAATTTGTTTGATTAAAAAATAGGGTAACATTAACACTGTTTTTATCTAATAATACTTTATTAGGTTGTGTTATAGTAATATTTGTGGATATAACACTCTGTATAGGGTTATTAATTTTTAATTCATCTGTAGTTAATGCTTTTATTTGATCTATTATTTGAGATGAGCCGGAAATAGTTACTTCTTTTGGGTTATATGTAATATTAGTAAGAGTATTATTAGAATGTATATTCATATTAATAGGAACTGTTTTAGTGATGATATCATAAATACTGATACGTTTGAATTCAGGAGTAATATTAGCATTAATATCGTTAGGAAGATTTAATAAGATTATGGGATATGATTTGACGCCTGTGGTATAATTAGATAAATCAATAATTGCTCTTAGATTTTCGATACGACGAGACACATCTTCATATGCTGATATTTCTACTCTGATAGCAATGTCATTAGTTGAATCGATTATTTTATTTTCAGGGGCATTAACAATAGTAACAGGAAGGCTAATATATAATTTTTCTAAAGAAAAATTCTGTACATAATACCACAAAAAATAAGCAATAAGTAATGCTGTCATTTTACCAATAGGGTCAGAAAAAAGAAATTGTTGATATTTATTGGATAACTTCATGAATAATGTCCTCTAAAATCATATTTGGAATAGCAGTAAGGATGCCATCTTTAGCATAGGAAATAATACCAGTTTCTTCAGAAACAATAAAAGCAATACAATCCCTTTCTTTAGAGATAGATATTGCTACTCCATGTCTTGTACCAGTAGATGCAGCAGAAAATACAGCAGGAAGTAATACTTTAGCAGCAAGAATATGTTCATTTCTTATAATTACTGCCCCATCATGGAGTGGAGTACCTTTGTAAAAAATCGAATGAACCAACTCAACACTAAAACGAGCGTCTAAAATAACAGCATTATTGATAAGATCATTTAAGAGCATATTTCTTTCTATAAGGATAAGTGCTCCAGTATGTTGATTTGATAATTCAATGAGGGCTGTGGTGAGTTGGTGAGAAAAAAGTTGAGAATTATGAGTTTGTTGATGATTTCTTCCTATATTAGAAAAAAATTGTCTAATTTCTTGGTGAAAAATAATAGCTAAAATAATAGGAAGATCATTAAAAAATCTTAAAAAAATCCAAGTAATAGTATTAAGCTTTGCAACAATAGAGATACTATATACGATAATAGCAAAAATTAGTCCTTTGACAATAGTTGCTGTATGAGTACCTTTGAAAAAATAATATGTTGTATATATAAGAATACTGGTACATAAAATATCTATTATTATAGATATATTAAATGTTTCTATCATTTATAGATCCTGAAGTTTATTTAATACGTTTTCTACAGCGATTTGAGATACACGTTTTCTACACTCGATACCAGCTCCACCAAGGTGGGGTATTATAATAATATTATCTAAATCATATAATTCAGAATTTTCGTCAAGAGGTTCTTGATTGAATACATCAAGTGCAGCTCCTGCAATTTGTTGGTTTTTTAGGGCTGTTATTAGGGCACTTTCTTTGACAACTTTTCCTCTACTAGCATTGATAAGATAAGCACTTTTTTTACAATAAGATAATTCTTTTTCATCTATCATATACATTGTTTCTTTATTTAAAGGAGTATGTAAGGTGATTAAATCACTGTTAGATAATAGTTGTTTTAATATTTTTACAGGAGTAGCAAAGGAAGGAATATGAGATTGATAAGGATCATACACTAAAACATTCATATTAAAAGCATGGGCAAATTGAGCAACACGAGAACCAACATTACCACAGCCTATAATACCTAATGTTTTACCTTCTAACTCAAAACCTTCTGTTAACAATCCTCTTTCCCATTTTTTTTGTCCGTATAACAAATGATGAGCGTAAGTGATTTTATGAGCTAGAGAGAGAATAAATCCCATAGTAGTCTCTGCAGCATTAACAGCGTTTCCTCCTTGAGCATTACAAGTAAAAATATTATGAGAGTGAGCAAACTCTACATCGATATTATCCATTCCTACCCCTGCACGAGAAATAATTTTTAGTTTTGGAGCTGAAAGGATCATTTTTTCAGTGATTTTTGTAGAACGAGTAATAAGAGCATTGGCTTGAGGGAGATCGTTTTTGTTAAAGCTAATATTGTAGGAAGAATTTTGTAATAAGTTTACAGCTTCTTCACCTAAGTCATCTAAAACAACTATTAAATAATTCATATTATGACACCTTATAAAAAACATCTCTTAATAAAGTCCCCTTAGGGATATCTTTGGGTGATGATTTACCTATAAGAGAATGATATTCTTGAGAACTAATACCTTGCCCAGGACGTTGGAGAACAATCATATCTTCAGAAAGAGGGGTGTTTGCAGGAATATCATGGAATGCAAATGCATCTCTCCCAGCAAGATTTCTAATCTTTTTTTCTATAGCAGTAGTAGTTCTTATACCTTTTCCAAGAGCTTTTTCTATGATACGAGAAGAAGAAACCATTTGATGAAAAATTTCTGGAGATAAGGATAGAGAATGATCAAAATCAGTACGTTCAGGAAAAAGTGTAAAGTGTCTTTCGATGATTTTTGCTCCAAGAGTAACAGCTGCTAATGATAAAGCTGTTCCCTGAGAATGATCAGAAAAACCAATAGCTTGATTTTGTAAATATTTTTGCATTGTTTGGATATAATTAATATCAAAACCTTCTATAGGTGCTGGATATTCAGAAACACAATATAGCATAGCTGAAAGGGTGTTTTCTAGTTTTTGAGCAAGTTTTTGGATTTCTATTTCTTCAAGAGATCCTGTAGAAATAATAAAAGGAATGTTTTTCTCTAAGAGAAAGTCTATCCAAGGTTCTGTAAGGGCATCACCACTAGCAATTTTGATAGGAAAAACAGCATCTTGAATAAGTTCATGTAAGCTTTGTGTATCAAATGGTGCTGCAAATGCTAAAATTCCATGAGACTCTGCATATTTTTTTAAAATAATAAATTGATCATAAGGAATATGAAAAGATTGGAAAAGTTTGTGTGCATCGGGTGCAATAGATTTGTTATAAAATAGATCTGTTTTATATAATTGAAATTTAACAGCATCAGCTTTTGCTTCTATTGCTTGATCTATCATACGTTTAGCGATATTTAAATCACCATCATGATTGATACCCAATTCAGCAACAAAAAAAACAGAAGAGGCGTTTGGATTTTGAAGTAACGTAGAAATATCAAACATAGCAAAAAGCTCCTATAAGAAAGAACTTTTAAGAATTTAAAAGTTGTGTTATTTGTGTGATACGAGGATTATGTAAAGGAGTTGCAGAGTTATTAGAAACTTTTTGAGTAATTTTTTGGGTATCAATTGTAGTAATATTTTTTTTCTGTACAGCATCTTTGTTTTGTTCAGAAATTAAATAATGAGTAATAGCTTTTTTTTGGCTAGCCATTTTGGTAGAAAGTTCATTTTTTACTTTGGTTGTTTGAACCATCATTTCTTGAGGGTTAGTAATGTTTTTTTCTATATTTTTGGCAAATTGTGGAAAATCTTTTTGAACTTCTGCAATAATTTTTTTAATATTTTCTTGATAAGCATTAGGAGCTTGTTTGAATAATTCTATAGCCTCTGTTAGTTGAGTTAAAGAACCAAATAATTGCTGAGTTTGTGCATGATCTTGTTGAAGATTATTAATAGATGTGAGAGATTGACGATTATTTGTCGGAATTGATATTTTCTTACTATTAGTAGCTGTTGTGATATTTGTTGTAGAAGATTTTGTAGTGTTTTTTTGAGCTTTTGTAGATTGAATGTTTTGTTGAATAAAGGAAGGATTCTGTGTTATTTTCATGTTAAAACTCCTAATACATCTTTATGTGGGATATATTATATAATATAACATGATTTTAAAATTAACTCAATTAATCATCTGATATATTATTTTTAATAGGTATATAAAGGATATCGGAAAATATAAACAATAAACTATAGGGTTTTAAAAATATTTTATTTTTTTATTTTATTCTTTTAAAGGAATATGAGCACTAATGTTAAGTAAAATTCCTGTAGCAATAGAAAGCATCAAAAAAGAAGAGCCACCATAACTAATAAAAGGAAGTGAAACCCCTGTAGGAGGGAGCATCCCCATATTAATCATCATATTTAGTAAAGCATGGGTAGTAATTAAAGTAACAAGTCCAAAGGCTAAAAGTTTACCATAAGAATCTTGAGTTCTAAAAGAAATTTTTAATCCAGAAAGAAAAAACCAAAGATAAAGACCTAAGAGAGTAACCCCTCCCAGTAAACCTGTTTCTTCAACAATGATAGCAAAAATAAAATCAGTATGAGCTGCTGGAAGACGAGATATTTTTTGAATACTATTTCCTAATCCTACTCCAAAAAATCCACCATGAGCTAAAGCCTTTAGTGATTCTATCGATTGATATCCTATTCCACTAGGATCTTTCCAAGGATCTAAATAGGCGAGGATTCTATCTTTACGATAAGCGACATTCCATATAGCAAGGATAAGAACAGGAACAGCCAGTAAGATAATACTAAAAACATGTTTAAGTGATGCACCACCAGCAAAGATCATGGTAAACATAACAATAACAATAATAGCTCCAATAGAAAATCCAGATTGTAGTAAGATAACTCCAAATACCATTGCTACAAGAAGAAGGGGAGGTAATAACCCTGAAGTAAAATTAGCAATATGCTCGTGCTTTTTGACAAAAATATGGGCAAGATAAATAATTAAGGCTATTTTAGCAAATTCAGAAGGGTTAAAGGAAAAAAAACGAAAATCTATCCATCTGCGTGCAAGTCCTATTTGAAGACCTACTCCTGGAATAAAAACGATCATTAATAAAAGAAGAGATAAAAAAAAGATAGGTTTTACAACAACTCTTGTAATACGATAATCAAGCTGAGTAAAAAATAACATCGCTAGGATAGAAACAAATGCAAAAGCAAACTGTTTAAAAAAGATAGCATTAGCATTTAGATCAAGAGCACCTCCCGCATAACGAGAAATACTATAAATAAAAATAAGTCCAATACCGACAAAAACAAAATAAAGATAAAAAATGGTTTTGTCGGCTCTCTGTAAAGTAGAAGAATCAAATAGTGATGTTTTTATAGTTTTCATAGCAAATCTGTTTTAATTAATAGAGTCAATTTGTTGTTTGATTTGACTGTATTGATCCTGTGGTAGTGTTTTTTTAGACGCATCTAAAAGTTTGATTCTATATTTACTACTTAGTGTAGAATTTTCTGTTGCATTAGCGATTTTAAACATACTAATAAGATTTGGGAGATCATTTTCCGTAACTGTGTTTAGAGATGGAAGATATTTATCTGCTTCTTGTGCTGTAATAAGGAACAATCTAGGCTCTATTAAATCACCATAAGCACTTAACTCGCCTAAAGTAGAAGTATGCCATTGAAAAAATTCAGGATTGTTTTGATATAGCTTCCAAGCTTTATACCATAATTCATAAAACTCTCTTTCTTGAGGAGTGTTGTCTAAAAAGTTAATTTGATTGATTACGATGCCAAAATAAGATTGTAATACAGGTAAATTTAGCTCTTGAGCGTTATTGATCATTTGAGTAACTTGATTTTTTTGCTCTATAACACGTGGACCTGTTAATTGGGCATGACGTTTTCTAATTTCAATTAATTGTTCAATAGATTTATAGGTAGGATTTTTGGTGATATCTTTGCTCATCGATTTCCAATGAGTCATGTTATTTGTCATGGTGTCTACATAATAGTCAAATTGTTCAAAATAAATGTCTGAGTTTTGAGGTTCTACGATTGCTTGTTTTACATAGGCCCATAATAGAATATTGTAAGTAGACCAAGAGTAAGGAGCACTTTCTAAAGCGTTTTCCCAAGATTCTATAGCTATAGACATGTAATCTTCTGTTATAAAATCAAAAGTCTCAGGGACATTTAAATAGAAGATACCAAGGTTGTGTAAAGTGCCAGCAGAATCATAACCAATTTTTTTAATAGTATCTGCATATTTTATTAATTCATCCCAAAGATCAAGCATTTGTGTATCGAGAAGCTCTTGTTTGTTTTTTGTAGTTTCAATTCTTCTTATCTTTTGTAACTCTTCAATTTGGCTTCTTAATAGGTTGACTTGTTCATAAGAATAACTAATAACAATTTCACGGGAAAGATAGTCAAAATATTCAAGATTTTTTATTTCATCCCAACGAATAATAAAATTATCAACAGGTTCTTTTTTGAAAGGTTTTGGATAAGATTTTAGAAAAAGAATAGTGTTATTTGATTGAGAGATGTAGCCATCTTGTTTTAGTTGATCTAACCAAAAATTAAATTCATTTTGCTCAATATTACGCCCTAATTTTTCTTGAAGATATAATTGGATCTCATTGATATTAGCAGAGCCTAATGTTTCTATATAGTCAATAACAGCATAACGGATTTCTTGTATTTTGTACATCAATCCATAATTTTTATAATAAAAATCACCTAAAAGTTGTTTTTCAGGTAATTCCCAAGTAAGGTAAGTAGCAGGTTTTCCAAGAGCATAAGGAACGAGATAAGGCTTTTTTTGGCTTCTAATATCTGTATAAAAAGGTTCTTGTCCTGTGAAAAGAGCTTTATTTACGATATGAGATCTTTCTTGTAGGGTATCGTAGATAACATAACGAAGATCTCCATAGATTTTTTTGAAAATATTTCCTTTTTGGTCATAAGGGAAGAGATCTTGTCTGAGTTTTTCAGCATAGGTGAAGTACAAAGATGAAAACACTTGATTATCACCACCTTCTGTCATAAATACAGAGTATTCTTCGGTAGAAGATAATAAATTTTTTCCATAATCATGATTTAACCAATTTTTACTATGATCATTATATTTGTAATTATTGAATGCTGGAATAATCGCTAATACTACTACAATAGTAGATAGTATAATAGTAGAAATTTTTTGTGATTGTGTTTGGTAATTCATAGAGAAACCTCAAATAAAGATATTGTATAGTATAACTTATTATTTGAATTCTTGCAAACGATTTACTTATATAGTGTAATAGTAGATATCTTGATTTTTCGATAAAAATAGTGTATTATTAATATATGAATATCTACAAGAAATTAAATATTAAAATAATTGAAAATTAGGGGTTTTAATGTCTGCAATAGAAATAGAGAAAATTATCATTATAGGATGGGACAACTTCACAGCTTCTTTAGCAGAAGGGATTAAAAAAAAGTTTCCTATGTGTGAGATATTATGTACAGATCCTACAAATGAACATATATTTCAGGCACAACAACAAGGACTTCTTTCTGAATTACCATCTCAAAAAGCAATGATTTATGATGGTGCAGATTTTGTTTTTGTTAATAAATCATCTCAAGAGATAGTCCCTACAATAACAAATATTAAGTCATTATTATCTTTAGGTACTTATGTAATGGATTTTCAACCTGTAAAATCTAAATATTTTGAAGAAATTTTAGAATTATTAGGTTCAAGAAATCCCTATGTGAGCTGTTTTGTTTTTTTGAATGAAAATCCTAATGAATTTACGGTTAGAGGTGATGTATTTAAAGATCAGATAGTTGCTGTTATCAGTGATACCAGCACTAAAATATTACAAGATGTTAGAGATTTTTGGAATATTTTAGAGGCAAAGATTGTTCCTACTTCTGCTGAGTTTTTTGATGAAATTCTATCTCAAACATCTCAATCAGTATCGTTGATTTCTCATATGTTTACTCATATTTTGCATGAAGATAGTTGGGCTGACACTTTATTTTTTGGATTTTATAATAAAGATCTTAGATGTTTCTTAGCACCAACGTGTACCAAAAAACAATATTCTGCACAAAGTATTATTGATAATGCTGATAATATCAGAAGAACACTTTCTTTTATTAAAAGAGAAATTGATAAATTAGATCAGATGATAGATGATGAAGATATGGTACAATTATCTCAATACCTTGTTGTTTCTCAAAATTTCAAAAACAGATTGTAATTATTATTAAAATCAAAAACCTCTTATTGTTAAATAAGAGGTTTTTTTGTGATTATATTTTTATACTTTTTTTGATTCATAAAAGAGATCACTAATAGATCTATTAGCATGAATACGCTCTATTGCTTCTCCAAATAATTCAGCAGCACTTAATACATGAAGTTTTTCACCAATAATAGCTTTTTTTTCTTCAGATATATCTATAGTATCTGTAACAATGATACTATCAGCACTACTTTCTTTTAATCGAGTGGGTGCCTCTTGGGAAAAAAGTCCATGTGATGCCATGATGTGTACGCTTTTTGCTCCTAAAACTTTTAGTCTATTTGCAGCTTGACAAATAGTTCCAGCAGTATCTATCATATCATCAATAAGGATAGTATTTTTACCATCGATTTCACCAATTAAATTTAGTATTTCAGCATGATTTTTTTGTTCTCTTCTTTTGTCAAAAACAGCAATACCAACATTAAGCAGTTTAGCAAAGTGACGAGCTCTTTCTAGTCCACCAACATCAGGAGAAACAACAACCCAATCTTCATTTGCTTTTAGATGTTTTTTTGCGAATTTATGAAAGATAGCAGATGCAAATAAATGATCTACAGGGATATCAAAAAACCCTTGAATTTGAGCGGCATGAAGATCTAAGGTCATGACTCTATGTACACCAGCTTCTACAAGAAGATTAGCGACTAATTTGGCGGTAATAGGTACACGGGATTCAGACTTTCTTTCTTGCCTAGCATATCCATAATAAGGAATAACAGCTGTTACTTGACCAACAGAAGATCTCTTAAGAGCATCTACGATTACTAATAACTCGAAAAGATTTTTATGTCCTGGATTAGAAGTAGATTGAATAACAAAAACATCTCTTCCTCTAATATCTTCTTCAATACGAACGAAGATTTCTTCATCTGCAAACTCAGTAATATACGTTTCTGTTAGATGAATTCCAGTATATGAGGAAATGTTTTTTGCTAATGCTTTATTACTTCTTCCTGTAATTAGCTTCAGCCCTGGTTTACCACTCATAAAATCTCCTCTCAATAATATTATTATATAGTTTACATTATCATGAAGATTTTTTCAATAGAAAATGAAATAAAAAACAGAAGTTTTAGTTATTTATTTAAAATAAAAAATTCCTACTCATATTGAGTAGGAATTGATCTGGGGTGGATGGGATCGAACCACCGAATGTCGATACCAAAAACCGATGCCTTACCACTTGGCTACACCCCAAAACAGTTATAACCCCAAAGTATTTTTTATATACTTTTTTGATGAAAAGCTATTATTCAGCGTGATACGCTTCTAAAATAGCATTTTGCATACGATCACGGAAATCAGAGTTAATAGGATGTGCAACATCTTTTAATTCTCCGCTACGTGTTTTACGAGAAGGCATTGCAATGAATAGCCCTTCACGTCCATCGATGATTTTGATATTATGAATAACAAAGTTATCATCGAATGTAATTGATGCGTATGCCTGTAATTTGTTAGCATCGCCTTCAACTTTTTTGATACGGATATCTGTAATTTCCATAGTAGGTCTCCTTCCATATCCATAAGATGAGCTCAAATAGAATGGATATAATTTCTTGAACAGAGGATAGTATGTTCAATTTTTGTTTTGGTATAATATAATTTTTTTTTATTTTGATAAAAAAGAATAAAACTAGATCCGCTGCCAGTCATCATTATAATGTCAGGAGACAATAAACATTCTAAATATTTTTTAAATTTGTATAGATCTTGATTTAAAGTTTCTAAATTATCATTAAATATATTATATACTGATTTATTAAGTTTGTCAAGTCCTAAGATTCTTTTTTTTAAGAAAATCTGTTTTTGTGACTCTTTATTACTTATAAAACTCTCTTTAGAAATAATGCTAAAAGCTTCTTTTGTAGAAATGTGTATATTAGGATATATAATTACTAAATGTAAGCCCTTTTTTAAAGTGCTTTTTAAAGGGGTGATTATTTCACCTTTACCTTCTACTAGAGCCATATTTCCATAGAGAAAAAACGGAACATCGCTCCCTACTT
>CAMQSH010000054.1 GCA_947036575.1 uncultured Brevinema sp.
TATAAATGAGGAGTTATTTATGAAATCAACAATTAGTCTAAAAAGTGTTTGGGAGTCCTACCACTTCCCTATTATTTTATTAAGCTCAATTATTTTTGGTAGTATCGTAGGAATGAAGATGGGTACAGATGCCAATGTATTCAAACCTCTTGGCGATATTTTTATTAATGGAATGTTTACTATCGTGGTGCCTTTGGTATTTGTGACTATTAGTGGTTCTATCGCTAATATGAGTGACCTCCAAAAACTGGGAAATATTCTCAGAAGCCTTCTTTTAGTTTTTGTCTCTACAGGCCTAGTGGCAGCAGTTTTAATTTTAACTATCGTTACTATTTTCCCTCCTGCTCAAGGGGTACAATTAGATATGCCTGCTGCTGAAATAATCCAACCTTTCAAAACAGGAGCTCAAATTGTCAGTACTTTTACTGTTGATGATTTTCCTTTATTATTATCAAAAAAACACCTTCTTCCTTTAATTATTTTTGCATTACTTTTTGGTTTAAGTATTAGCTTAGCTGGCGATAAAGGCAAACCTATCGCTAAAGCATTAGATTCTTTATCAGCAGTATTATTAAAAATGATAGGTTTATTAATGTATTATGCGCCTATAGGTCTTGGGGCTTATTTTGCAGCATTAGTAGGACAATACGGTCAAGATCTCATAGGGTCTTATGCACGAGCAATGCTCATCTACTATCCTTTATGTATCGTTTATTTTATTGTTGCCTTTCCTATTTATGCCTTTATCGCTGGTGGTAAAGAAGGCGTACGCCGATTAAAATATATCATTTCTCCTGCTATTACTTCTTTAGCAACTCAAAGTAGTATCGCTACTATTCCTGTCAACCTCGAAGCTTGTGAAAAAATCGGTGTTCCAAAAGAGATTAGTAATATTGTCTTACCTCTTGGTGCTACAGCACATATGGATGGGACTGTTATTAGTACCATTCTCAAAATATCATTTTTATTCGGTATTTATGGTCTTCCTTTTACTGGAGTAGAAACTTTTGCTACTGCTTTATTGTTGGCCCTTGTTGGAGGAGTTGTTATGTCAGGTGTTCCCGGAGGCGGTCTCATAGGAGAAATGTTTATTGTTTCTATGTATGGATTTCCCCCCGAAGCATTCCCTATTGTTGCGACTATAGGATATTTGGTTGATCCACCTGCTACCATGATTAATGCTACTGGTGATACGATTGCATCTATGTTAGTGACTCGTATGGTTGAAGGTAAAAATTGGATCGCTAAAAATTTAGGATAATCATTATAAATCAAAAAATAAGTATTGTCTAAAAAATTCTATAACAAAAATAGTATTAAAATTAAGCTAGAACCACCTAAAATAGGTGGTTCTTTTTTTATGATATATAAGTATATGTCAAATAGAAGCTTGCAAATTACAAAATCATAAAGTATAATAATTGAAGAAAAAGAATTTTTAATAGGTCAATAATGAAAAACATAGGATTGTTATTAATGTTATTGAGCTACGGAGTAATCCTTTAATCATCAAAAAAACACAGAAGAAAAAAATGAATAAAATACTTTTGTTAGGTATTATCTTGTCATCATCTATTGTATATGGCAATGATATAATTGTATATGGCAATGATATAAATGAAGCTTTAATAAATGCTGCTAAAAATGGAAATCTAAAAGAAGTCAAGGCTTTGATTAAAAAAGGTGCTGATGTTAATGCCATAAATGAAGATTATGACAATCCTTTGGATAGTGCTATTTTTATAGAAAATGTTGCTATCGTAAAATTATTAATAGACAACGAGGTAAATGTTAATATAGGATATTATGAAGGTCAAACACCTTTAATGTATGCATCAAGAAAGGGGCTTCTGGATATTGCAAAATTACTAATTGATGCTGGTGCCCAAATAGATGTTGAAGACTTTTCTGGTTATACAGCTTTAATATGGGCATCAGAGGCAGGGCATACTGAAATTATAAAACTGCTAATAGCAAATGGGGCAGATATTAATTATAAATCTAGTGAAGGACGAACAGCACTAAACACATCTCTTGATTTTGACAATAAAGAGATAATCAAACTTCTTAAAGATACTGGGGCTACAGAATAATTAATCACCTAGTTATAAATCAAAAAAGCACAGGTGCAATTCTTGTGCTTTTTTTAGTATCATTATTGCTATTTTTAGCCAATTATTCTACAATTAATAATAAAGGAGTTATTTATGCTTATTAATAAATATATAGATCATACTGTCCTCAAAGCTGATACGACAGAAAAACAAATCCAACAACTATGTAAAGAAGCCCTAGAACATCAATTTTATGCAATTTGTATTAATGGATCTTATGTCCCTTTAGCTGCTAAATTACTAAAAGATAGTAATGTCAAAATCGCCGCTGTTATTGGATTCCCACTTGGTGCTATGAGTACAGAATCCAAAGTTTTTGAAGCTCAACAATGTATCAAAGATGGTGCTACAGAAATTGATATGGTTATTAATATTGGCTTTCTAAAAGACAAAAAATATGATCTCATCCAACAAGAAATCACAGCGATTAAAAAAGCAATAGGAACAAATCTTCTCAAGGTAATTATAGAAACATGTCTTCTAACTGATGATGAAAAACGTAAAATGTGTCATATTGTTATTGATGCTGGTGCAGAATATATCAAAACATCTACAGGATTTAATAGTAATGGTGCTACCAAAGAAGATCTCGCTCTCATGATTGAAGAAGTACAAGGAAAAATCCTTGTCAAAGCTGCTGGAGGAGTCAGAGATATCCAAACAGCTCAAGATTATATTAATATGGGTGTCATGCGTTTAGGTACAAGTTCTGGAGTAGAGCTTGTGAAAAACATTGCTATTGATACTAATAAATATTAAATTCATTATAACAAAATACAATCAAAAGCCACCTATGCTAAGGTGGCTTTTGATTTATTATAAAATATTTCTAAAATATTAGTGTTTTATAACTTAACATTAATATTATATTTTTCTTTTAACTGCTCTATAATTCCCTTAGATTGTAATATTTTTAAAGTATCATTCAATTCTTTTTTTAGAGCATCTTGCCCTTTATTCATAGAAACTGCATAACCTTCACTAACATTACTATCTATCATGCCTAATATTGCTAAATCTGGATTTTGTGCTACATTCTTTTTTGCTGGTACAGAAGAAAGCATAATAGCATCGATTTTTTGACTTTTAAGATCTAAAATAGCTCCTGTATAGTTGTTATATAAAGCTGGTGTTACCTGTGAATATGCTTTTAGGGTAGTTTCTTGGATAGATCCTAAGAGTACTCCTATCGTTAAACCATCAAGATTATTAACATCTAATGTTGAAACAGTATTTGTAAGCGCCACTAATATCTGAACATCTCTGTTATAAGAGTCTGTAAAATCTACAGCTTTTCTTCTATCAACAGTGGGTGAGATTCCAATCAATACATCTACCTTTTTAGCTTGAAGGGCTGCTATTAACCCTTCGAAGGTCATATTCTCAAATTCATAGGTATAGCCAGCTTCTTCTAAGAGTGCCTTTACTACATCTACATTAAATCCAACAAACTCATCACCTTCTAAATACTCATAGGGAGCATATTCTGCATTCAATCCTATTTTTAGATGCTTTTTGGCACTATTGTCTGTACACCCTACAAGGGCAATAAGAGCTGATAAAATTATTATTTTTTTCATAAAATTATTCCTTATATATAATTATACTATTTTTTATTATTTGACATTATTGGGTACTAAAAATTGAGTAAATTAAGGTGGGATAAAGACGAAGAAACCTCCCATATCTAAGACATGAGATTAAAAAATGACTACTTTGAGCGAAGATACCTCCAAAATAACGCCATCGTTTCCTCCAAGATAATACTATAATATAATATCATTATCTTAATAATTATATTATATTATTATATATTTGTCAACTCTTCTCTATAAAAAATATACAAAGATAAACCCTCTCACTTATCGTAAGAGGGTTTATTAAATATAACTATTCAAATTAAAAGAAGATAGACATATCTACTCCTATTTTTTCTTCATAAGTAGTATAAGAAATCATATGTTTTGATCTCATACGTGAATATTTAGCGGCGATAGTAAAACGATCAAATTCAAAACCTGCTCCAATAACAATAGTAGGATACCAAGCTTTAGTTTCTGATACTGCATCAAAAGCTGATCCATCTGCTCTTGCTTCAATTATTCTAACCATATCATAATTCAATCCAAAATGGATACCTGTAATAAAGTTAATTTGTCCCCAAACAGGAATTCTTACATCTGTTCCTATATGAAATCCAAAAAGTGTAGCGTAAGCTGTTATCCAATTGACAGAAGGATCACTAGGGCTGTGATAATTAAATTGTATTCCTCCATAAAAAGTGAAGAATCTCCAATTATAATAGAGCTCAAACATCATTCCTTCAATCCCTAAATCTGGAACTCCTCTTTTAATTCCATCATCAAAGCCAGAATCACCTAGATAATCTCCAGATACATGAGCACATTCATGAACCATCGGTGTCCAACGAAATTTCAATTTTTCATCCCAGATAAAATCAAAATGCATGCTAATACGCATATAGTCTGAAATAATTATATCCGAACCATATAGATGATTATAGTCACCATAACCAATCAACTGTATATCTGCAGAAAATGCTACACCCATACGAAAAGTAAAATTATCTATCGTAAATGCTATAGGATTGACTTCAGTAGCTACTTTCATAGAATAATATAGAGCAACTTTATCTAAGTTCCAATTGGGATCTGTTAAATTTTGCTCTGCACTTAACACATCTCCTACCCAAAGAGCTGAAACAAAATTGTTAGGATCTAACCATCCTACTAATTTCTTTTCAGCCGCACTCACCCTAAAAGGATTATACTTCCATTGAGCTCTAGTTTTTTCTGTGTGCTCTTTCATTTTCTGGTCCATGATTTCCATGGTATTTTTTTTAGCACCAGCCTGTACATCTTGACCATATATTGATGTTGATATCAAGATCAATAATAAAACAAATAAATTCATTTTAAATAGTACCCTTATTTCCTATATTTTTCCTATTTTTATTAGATTAATTTATATGTTTACTATATATGATATATGACCATTTATCCCATTATCAAATTATAATTTGTTATAATAAATTCCCCATTTCAATAAATAAAAAGGGGGAATCTGAGTAATCACTATTATTATATTTTATATTTTTCTTTTAACTCATCAACAATCCCTTTAGATTGTAATACTTTGATGGCATCATTTAATTCTTTTTTTAGTTTGTCTTGATCTTTATTCATTGCAATTCCAAAACCTTCGCTGATATCACTTTCAACAATACCTAACATAGCTAAATCTGCATTTTGTTCCATATTTTGTTTTGCTGGTAAAGAAGAAAGAAGAATAGCATCAATTTTTTGACTTTTAAGATCTAAAATAGCTCCTGTATAGTTATTATATAGTACAGGGCTTACTCCAGGAACTGTATTTAATACAACTTCTTGGATAGAACCTAATAGCACACCAACTTTTGATCCTTGTAGATTTTTAATATCTAATGTTGAAACTCTATTAGTTAGTGTAATGATTACCTGTTCATCCACACTATAATTATCTGTAAAATCTACTACTTTTTTCCTATCTTCTGTAGGTGAAATTCCAATTAATATATCTACTTTTTTGGATTGAAGAGCAGCAATTAAACCATCAAAGGTCATATTATCAAATTCATAAGTATAGCCAGCTTCTTCTAAGAGAGCTTTTGATACCTCTACATTAAACCCAACAAGTTCATTCCCCTCAAGATACTCATACGGTGCATATTCTGCATTCACTCCTATTTTAAGATGTTTTATACTGCTATTATCTGCACATCCTACGAATGCCACAAGTGTTGCTAAAATTATTATTTTTTTCATAACGTTCTCCTTGTTTATACATTTATTTTATTTTTTTGTTAAGACATGTTTGGAAATTAAAATTTGAGTAAATTAAGGTGGAATAAAGACGAAGAAACCTCCCATATCCAAGACATGAGATTAAAAAATGACTACTTTGAGCGAAGATACCTCCAAAATAACGCCATCGTTTCCTCCAAGATAATATTACTATTTTAATAATTATATAATGTTATCATATATTTGTCAACTCTTCTTTGTTATAAAAAAGATAACAAAGAAATCTTTTTCATCTATTGTAAAATATTGTAACCCATATGAATGCGATGGGCATTATAACATTTTTAATTTATAAAACTTTTCCATTAGGAGGAAATTTATTACTTTTAAAAAATGCACAAGCTGATGCTCCTATATCAGATAAAGAATTACGCAAACCAATATTTAATCCTTTAATTAAAGTAACTTGTAATCTAGTAACAAAAATTTATGTTTTAAATAAGGTATGCTTTGTGAGGGTAAGGAGAGTTAATTTTAATAACACTTTTATTCAAATACTGTTGAGCTAGTTGAGATTGCTGATTTAGTATGGTATTCATTATACTTTAAATAATCCTACTAGATGTAATACGTTGATTAATAAACCTGTAAAGATAACTGCAATAGGTCCTACAGCAATAGGAACAAGAGGTTTTTTTAGATATTTATTTAATAAGATACATCCAGCTATAATTAAAAATCCAAAATTAGGAGCCATAGTATTAGCAGCAAGCATAGCACCCACTGTTAGTGAAAACTCTAATACTTGAGTCATAGAACTACGAATTTGATCTCCATATTTTTTTATACCAGGAAATTTATCCAAAAAGAGAGCAATTTCTTCTAAACAAAGAATTTCAAATGCAACAATAATAAAACCTAGTAAAAAAGCAAGCCAAGGATTTGGAGAGAAGATCCCTAGAGCGAATACAAAAGTCATCCCAGCTGGAGCGTAAACCCCAGTTGCTATTGCTGTTGTAGCGACTAATGGAACAAATCCTATAGCTCTAGTAAGTGCTACTATACCAGCTTCAATGGTTTTATTGTCTGATAATAAATTTAAGGATATTGGGTCACCTATAATAATATGTAAGGAAACAGCACTTGCTATCAATCCCCCCATAATAGAAAGAACAAAGATATTTTTCTTAATTGTAGTAACACGTTCTGTAAAAATACCTAATAATGCAGTATTAGATCCCGAAACTTCTTCAGTTTTTTCTTGCACTGCAAAAATAAGCATTAAAATAACAGCAGTAAATAATGCCATTCCATCAGCGTTGAGTTTAATAGTTGATATACCAACAAATATCATTCCATAATAGGCAATAATTTGTCGTACAATAATCGTCCCTACAAAAACAAATAAACCTTTTTTAATTCCATATTGATGAGCTACAACTAAAGCTGGAAATAAAGAAAATGTAATAATAATAGGGCTACCTAATTGAGATAATGAAGGTAAAAAGTTGATAGGTAATTTAGCAAATAAATCTACTACAACTTGAAGACCCATAAGTATACCTATAGAATATAAAGCCCCTGTTATAACACTTAAAATAATAGATAATTTCTTTTTATCATCAAACATTATTCCAATAATATCTGTACCAAGTAAAATACTATGAATAAGAATGATAGAAGTTGTTAAAGAAAAAGGAATCCCAAATCCTATTACTAGTCCAAAACTTAATGCAAAGGATGTTGCAAATAATGATTTACGATCCATTCGACCTTCTTTATATTCTAGTAACACAGGTCTTAGACCATCATTAAAAACGGCAATATTTTGATTTACCAAATATGTTGCCAATGCTCCCACTAACCCTACGATAATAATTTCTAACATATCTTACTCCTTATAAAATATTACCAAAATTAGCTAATATATAGTATTTTTCATTAATAGATAATTTTTCAAATATATCAATATTCTCATCCCATAAGTTATGTGCCTGCTGAATATTTTCAAAATCATTGATCTCCTCTTTTGTATCCTCGTTCATCTCCCCCCTATACCCTCTCCAGAACTCATACGTTGTAAAGCTATAACAATATGTGTAAGCAACATAGTCATTACTTCAAAATCTATAACTATTCCTTTGTGTCCAAGGCATACAATAAGAGAGTAGTAATTTGTATCAATAAACTCAAATACATTGGTATTAAAAACACTTTGTATAAGAGAAGTTTGATCATAAAAACTATAATCTAATCCTATTTTTGAAACTTCCAAAATCGTTTCTCCGATTCTAGTAACAATAACATATCTTTCTGAATAAAACTTTTTACCATATTTGTGTAAAACTTCTAATTCATTATTTTGAAGCTAATTAAAATAAAATTTAGATACAATACAGAAGTCCACCTTCATACCTTCAACCATTTTCATTCGCATAGAAGATCCCCTCACATACATAAAATAATATAGTACAATATACTGAATTTCATGCTCAATCGATTCCGTCATCGTTTCATACCGTAGTTTGTAGGGAAGAGGATTAGTACAAAATATAGGATTATATTAATTAATTTGATAAATCTTTTCCAAGGAACTGCCTACCAAATAAGTCCCTTGATTTCCTTTTTTTGTAAAGAAATTACTTTTTCATATTTAGAATCTGAAAAAGTAATTTAAAGCATATCTATAGAAACGTTTAGCTTATGTGTAACTTCTTTCAAATAGAAGGAATCCTATCTCCTATTTTAATAATACTATATAAAAAAACAAAGGTATTGTGCAACAATTATAAATTTATATTTCTTTTGCATTACTCAAAATACCAATATTCAATAAATTGAATATTGGTATTATATCATGTATTTCAAAAAAAGAAATATAAAAATGGTATTAAGATAAAATCCATACAACTTATACGTGTATATTAAATTACGTATTTCAGTAAATAAAAAAATAAACAAAACATTAACTATTTTATAGGCTGTATACAGATTTTATACTAGCTATTTTATTATCAGTATTTTTACTTGATATATTACTTTTATTTATAGTACAAAAATATCACTTAGGAGCAACATTATGAAATCATTTTCAAAAAGCGTTTTACTACCAGCTTTTGTACTATTTTCTTATCTCTTTTACTTGTTTTGGAGTGCTCCTCTTAATCTTATTTTACAAATGTACACTATTAATAATCTTTATATTCTTAATAATTCTTATATTCATATTATTACTATTGTAAGTATTATTATGTTTTTTTACTCTGTGTTTCTTATATACTTCCTTTGTAAGCATCTTTATTATTTTTTTCTTGGACTTATTCTAGCATTATTATACAATTATATTTTACCTTATAGTTATGGTATTTTTACAGATAATAATACCTTATCCCCAGAACGATCCTTTTTAAGCTTTAGTAAAGCTTATTATTTGCTAGATATCATATTAATATTAGGAAGTCTTGTAGGGACTATTTGGGCTATAAAAAATAAGTATCATATTCAAGCACTTATTTTTTTTCTAATTTTTTATAGTGTTTTTAATATTTCTACTTTTAGTCGTGGTGTTTATTCTATTCAAAAACCTGTAGATACTAGTATCACCTTATCGTCTAATCACCCCAATGTTTTTCATCTTATCTTTGATGGTTTGGGACCTAGAATGACTCAATATTTTTTAACTAATAATTCCATGCCTCAAGATCTTACTAACTGGAGTAAAGATTTTACTTTCTTTGATAATGTAACGACTTTTTCTACAGCTTATACTCTATTATCTCTACCCACCATGATGGAGGGATACAAAAAGACACTAATAACTCTTTTTCAGATTTAATGAATACCAATAATATTAGTTATGCGGATCATTATATCAAATCTATTACTAATCTGTGCAATGATCTATCATCTAATGTACAAAGTACTTATATTAGTGGGAGTTTAAATAAAACTATTCCTATTTTGTTAGTAAAAATATACAGTTCTATTCCTTATTTTATGAGATCGTACCTTGTTAACGATTACACTTGGAAACATAATAATTACCAAGAGTGGATTACTCATATTGTTGGTACTGAGATATCTGTAAAAGAGACTGCTAAAGCTACCTTAACTATTATAGTTTCTGAATATACTCATAGCTTTTGGAAATCTAAAAATAGTCCCATAACATACAAAAATACTCACACTATTAACGATGTTGAAACAATGTTTTATCATAATACCAAAGATACCTTTCAATATATATCTTTTACTTCAAAAATTACAAAAAGAAAATGTCTATGCTAACACAAAAATTATAATTTCTAGTGATCATGGAACACATTCTCTTCATCAAAAGCAACTCATACAAGATTTTATAAATAGCATATCAACTCCTTTTAATCAATACACTCCTGAATTTGCAAACTCTTTTTTCACAACCCTTCCTTATGATAATAAAGTGAAATTTATATTAGGTTCATTACCCAGTCTATTAATGGTTAAAGATCTTAATACAACAAATACTAAAATGAAAACAGATACTAGATTTTTATATTAGAGGAAGTGTGGAGAGTAGTTTTGGGTTAACAAATATACCTGATTATACTGCAATGATTCCTCCAAAACGAGTTTTTAATATACCCAGTATTTCTTTTTCAACTGCTCATGGATTGTTTAGTTCAAGACGACCTCAAGTATTACAAGAAATATCTAATACAACATATATAGAATTCACCAAAATAGAAAGTGTTTTTCCATTCAAAGCTAGCTTATTCAATGTTCCTCTCCACAATCTTACAAATGTACCTCCTTATGAAATCATTGATTAGTATTGACTTTTTAGTAAGTATCATCTACAATATATAAATATGAATATAGGATTTTAATTATGCGTGCAATTATTTTATGTGCAGGAATGGGTACTCGATTACACTATTTTTCGTCTTTACAACACAAAGCTTTACTCCCTATTAATGGACTTCCTTTAATAGAAAGTAATATTCAATATTTACAATCTAAAAACATTATGGATATTACCTTAG
>CAMQSH010000055.1 GCA_947036575.1 uncultured Brevinema sp.
TTTATGATAAAGCTATTATTACCGTATCATCTTTAGAATTACTCAGAAGATCCACCTCAGCACAAGAACAGGACATTTTATATATCCCTTGCGTTGATAGTAAAATGAAACGTGTTTTTGCCAATATCACCTCAACAACAGCTATTTTATTAGAGGACTGTGATATCTTCCCTCAAGTGCTAGCTCAACATATTATTGATATTCAGACCAAAAATAACTACAAAAAAATTGTACTCATAGGCTCGGGAGCACCATTAATACAAGAATTTTTACAAAACCCTATTGTAGAAAATGTTTTAGAAATTCGTGCTGATCTTGTGATAACAATTCAATCTTTTGATAGATCTTATATCACCCTACTAGATAAAAACAATTTCTCTAAAGAATCTACAGATCAACTCAAAGACATAAAGCCTAATTATTGTAGATTATCAGCAGCAGAAATGAGCTTATTAGAAAAAGAATCTCAATATAAATAATATAAATAAAAAAAGAACCTAGTTAGGTTCTTTTTTTGTAAATATTTTAAAGCGAAAATAAAAAGAAAAGAGTACAAGAATTCTAAATAATTTGCAAATATTAAAAGGATTTCGCATAAGATCATAAATTCCTAAATATCCTTGATCTTGCATTTCTAATGATGGTACAGATTTAAATCCAGAGATTATTTCGAAGCTATCATCAGCCCCTATTGTTACACCTTGTTTGAATATCTCATAATTTTTGTTAATCCACAATTCTTCTCTCTTATCATTTCCAAGATTAAATAAAGCAAGCTTTGCTGCACTTTTTCTTAAAGCAACAAAAACCTTACCTTGCTCTTTGAGTGGGATATGTTCAGGATAATGACTCACAATTTTCACACCAAGAAAAGATTTTGTTATTTTTTTTACAGTAGTAAACAATGTTTTTTTACTACCTCCAAAAACACTTACTGTTGATTGGCATTCAGAAGCTACAGATAAAGCATCTAAAACATAGGTAACAGCTAATGAAGGCTTTAAAATACGCATATACATATGGTAAGATAACCATGATATAAAACTAGAAGCACATAAAACTATATCAGCCTGATTAATAGTTTCTTTTAATTCTCTATTAAATAAGGCTTGAAAAAATTTCTTCTCTGTTAGAATGATAATTCTTGCGTATTTTCCATGGTGTAATCTATCATAAAGATAATTTCTCCATTCATCTCTTGAGATATCTGTAATTTTTATCCCAAAAATATAATATTCTGCAACAGTCATAGTACCTTAACCTTTATGATATATATATACATTATGATGTAATTATTAAGCTTTGTCAATTTTTGCACACACATAATTACAAACATATTATCAAGATTTTATTATTAATTCCGAAAATTTAAGAGATATACCCTATGATATTCATCATATAAGGGACACAAAAGGAATTGTTATTATTATGAATAAAAAACTTATATTATTATTTATTATAATATTTACCCATAACCCACATACTCTTTATTCTTTAGATCCAGGCTCTCAGCTTTGGTATTCTGGTTTTAATGGAGGAATATCAGCTCAAGGTTATGCAGGTATTGGTGCAAAAAATTCAGGATTTTATTCGTTTATCAATCCTGCAACAAGTGCAACCGTAGAAAATATTAGAATATTTACTTCTGGAAACATTATGGATACTAATTGGGGTGGATCTTTTGGAATATCTTCTCCAATAAAACCTGGTGGAACATTATATGTAGGATCACAATTTTTATCTTTTGATGAAACTTCGATGACACATATAGGCTATGGCAAAAAAGTCCGTTCTGACCTAGCCTTCGGAATAGAGGGAATATTGACTATTCACCCATCTGCTTTAAAAAATGGTATTGGAGGGGGATTATCTTTAGGAGTCTTATGGATGCCTAAAGATTTTAGTCCTATTACAGATTCAAAAATATGGGGTTTTACTGACTTCTCTTTAGGAGGAACGATAAAAACAATATTTTTTCCTACAGGACAACTTTGTTTCAACCCTATTCCTGAAATGTTATTTCAAATTGGTATGGAAGCAACTTTTCTAAAATACAAAATGATAAACTGGAGATTCCTTGTTGATTATACTATAGGATTTGTCCCTCTTTCTACTCCAGAAGTACAATTCCAAACTTGGATGTCTCTAGGAACTGTATGGGCTTTTTGGGATATTTGGGATATATCTATGGGATTAATTTTAGGAAATAATGGCTTAGGATTTGGAGCAAATCAATTAATACCTTTCACTTTTGGTACGGCTTTAGGCTATGAGTGGGATCATTTTTCTTTTAAATTTTCTTATGCTTTTGGAGCTAACAAATTTTTTGAAGAAACAGAATATTTAAATACAATAGGATTAGAGTTAGGAATAGGAACTAAAAAATCCACCAATATGTCTGCGATATTAAATGTACTTAATAGTGAAAATTCTACTAATTATTTTTCCCCTAATAATGATCTTATTCAAGATGATGTTTATTTATTGCCTAGTATTATAGGATCACTGCCTGTCAACGCATGGCGTATTAATATACTAGATTCTAAAGGAAAAGTAATTCGCACCTTTGAAGATAACAAACAAAAAATCGATAAAAAATTCACAGCTAATCAATTTTTCTATAATTATTTTAGTCCAACCACTTCTTACAATCTTCCCTCAAAAATTGTTTGGGACGGAAAAGATAATAATAATAAAATTGCTCCTGAGGGAACTTATTATGCTGTAATGCATCTACGTTACAGTGAAGATCAATCCACAACATCTGCTACCAATACTATTATTCTTGATATTACAAAACCTTCTGCAAAGTTATCTATTTCTGAAAAAGATCGATTTGTTTATTTAGGAGATGATCCTACTTCTTCTTTTACTATTAAACAAGAATTATCTTCTACAGACCCTTGGTCTGCAAAGTTTATTGATAATATTGATAATAAAAAAATAGATGATTGGGTTTGGGGGATAGAAAAAGCTCCTCCTACAAATACTTGGCAATTAAAAAACCCGAAACGTATTAATATTGCTTCTGGAGAGTTTTCTTATATTGTAACGTCTTATGATAAAGCTGGAAATTTTACTGAAGAAAGTATCACAAATATTATTATAGAAACAAAAGAGCGAACAACTAAAATCACAAGTAAGCAATTAAAATTTTCCCCTAATGAAGATGGATTTTTAGATACTATTTTAATAGATGTCGATTATATAACAACAGCAGGATTGCAAAAATCTTGTCTTATCGTATATAATACAACAGGTCAAAAAATATACTCACAAGAACAAAATATTGCTAAATTATCTACTAATTTAATATGGGATGGAAAAAATAATGCTAAAAAAATTGCTTCTGATGGACAATATTTAATTATTTTAGAACAACATTTTATTGATAAACAAATTGACACAGCACCTTTAATTGTTTATCTTGATACGACAGCGCCTATATTTGACACTCAATTCTCTCCTAATCGATTTAGCCCTGATAGTGATGGTATTGATGATGTCTTAAAAATTGACTTTTTTGCTGAAGATCTACATAATATATCTAATTGGACTATTACAATTAAAAACAAAGAAGAAATACTACAAACTTTTAAAGGTACTACAAATAAAACAAAACTATTCTGGTATCCAAATTCTGATAGTCCTCTTAAAAGTCATGATACTTTGAGCTTTGAAATATATCTTCAGGATACACTTGGAAACAAGATAGATACTTTGTTTCACCAAATAAAAATTGACTTATTAACAGATTTTTCTGATAAAAATCTCATTACCACAGAGACTATTGCTTATTTTGAACCAGGTATGGGTATTATTTCAGGTCAAATATTTACTTATTTAGATGAAGTATGGCTATATTATCAAGAAAATCCACAAGATAAAATAAAAATTCTGTCCCAAGCATATTACGAAGAATCAGAACATAGTAAAACAGAAGCTTATAAATTAGGTATTATGAGAGGCGATGCCATCAAACAATATCTTATTAACAAAGGTATACAAGAAAAAAATATAGAAGTAGAGGTTCAAGCTTATGATGAGACAAACTCTAAAAAGCAAAAAACCTTGCGTCAAGCAAAAATATATATTACAAAAATCCCTAAATAAACTATTATTAATTAGTAGTGTATTTATTATATTATCATGTACTATTCTTCCTGAAGGCTATGAAGAAAACTTAACAAGTGGAACGTGGATCAATCAAGAAGATATTAATACTCCTACGGGCATAGATACTATTGATTCCAAAAGCACTTTTTCTACAAATGGTATTTATAAAATAGAAATTGATCATCCTACTGCTGGAACAAGTATCAACACTTTTTTTTATGAAGTAGGATACTATGTATCAAAATATGCTATAGTATTATATGAGTATGATGATAATATAGGATCTAACCCTCCTGTAGTAGGCACTCCTATATATTATCATTTTGAAGATGATTTTAAAATATTGATTACTTCTACGAATGCTAATATGACTTTTTCTCAACAATGGCATAAATAATAACTATCTAAAAACCCCTAATAGAATTTATCTATTAGGGGTTTTATTTTTTATAATAAATTATAGGCTTTTAAAAAAGAGAATTTTTTGCATCTTGTCCTTCACCAAATTCTGAGATACCACGTTTACAATATTTTAAAAATTCTAAAGTTATTGGTACAACCTTACTATCTGTATTACTATATTGATTTTGAATTGCTTCTTTTGCTGGGTTAAGAGAATTAGTTTCTTTAAAAATACGAAAAAGATCTTTTGCTATTTGTCTATCTTCTATAGAAAAATTAGCTCTACGTAAACCTATAGAATTAACACCACTAATCAATCCATAAAAGCTTGATACTAACATAAACGGAGGAACATCTCGTCCGACTCTTGAGCCTCCAGATATTATCACATTTGACCCAATACGTACATGTTGATGAATTAGTACTCCACCTGAAATAAAGACATTATCATAAAAAGTACAGCATCCTCCTACCAATACTCCATTGGCAAAAATAACTCCATTTTTGAGAACAGTATTATGAGATACATGAGAATTAACCATTAAAAGACAATTATTCCCTATTTCAGTATTTATAGAAATAGTAGGATCATCATATAATACAGGAGCATGCACTGTTACATTTTCTCGTAAAATATTATCATCACCTATAATAATACAATTTGGAGATCCAGTATAACTCATATCTTGAGGGGCTAGACCTATTGTTACATTATTAAAAATTGTATTATTTTGCCCTATTATAACAGGACCTTTGATATGTACATAAGGATATATAAAGGTATTATCGCCTATGGTAACATCTCCTTCTATAATACAAAAAGGAGAAATAGTTACATTTTTGCCTATTTTAACCTCTGATGAGATTATTGCTTGTGGGGAAATGTTTGACATTTAACACTCTAATTATGAGATTGTTTTTGCTCTAGTTCTTTTTGAAAAACTTTTTCAACTAAAGCAAATCGTTTGTGATTTTCACTACTGGTAGCCATTAGTGTTTTATGAGATTCTAATAATAATTTAATATCTGATATTGAATTTTCTAATTTTTTATGAATTTCGATTGTACACTCTTCACAGAATATATTTGTATCGTATATTGATGGTACAAATGAATTTAAACCCATTATTTGAAAAATATCTACTATTTTATCACTAGGATTAAGCAAGCATACACTATCTTCTTTTAAAGAGAGTTTTTTCTTCACAGATAAAATTATACCTATAAAAGAACTGTCAAGATAGATTGCATCTTTTGTATCAAAATAAACATGGTCTAACTCTAATGAAGATAAATATTCCTGCATATGAGTATTTAATTCTGAACAATATTCAGCAGTACCTTTTCCTTGAATAATAACATATAAATCATTATTTTTAATTCCTATAGAAATACATCCCATTTGTCACTCCCTTATCATCTTGTTCTCAAATCCAAAATAGGACAGTATTATTTTAATACTATCCTATTTTATTTTATTATCTTAACATCATTGCAAAAGGTTCTGGATCTACACGACCTCCACCAATAAGCACTTCATAATGTAAATGATATCCTGTTACACGACCAGTTGCTCCAACATAACCAATAACTTGTCCTTGTTTAACACGAGCTCCTGGATAAATTTGTGCTGCAAAACCTTGTAAATGTCCATATCTAGTTTTAAATTCATATTTGTGTTGAATTTCAATAAGATTACCATATCCACCTTGGACGCCAGCTTTGGTGACAACTCCATCCGCACCCGCATATACAGGTGTTCCAGGTAGTGTTGCCAAATCTAATCCTTCATGCCCTTCAATTCCACGCTGATCAAAAGGATTTCTACGAAGTCCAAAACGAGAAGTAATACGAGCCCTTGTTGCAAGGGGATAAATAGATGGCATTTCTCTTAATACTCTTTGGTTTTCTTGCATAAAGCTACCAACATGGAATATTTTTTCTTTTGTTACATCTAATTCTTTTTCTAATTTTTGTAATTGTATGATTTCTCTAGGAATTGAATTATTAGATTCTATAGAAATCATAGGATCGTTGAGAGTAGAAATAAGAGAAGACTCTGATACAGGAGTAATAATAGACCCAACTTCTAAACGAAACTTTGAAAAATATTCTGAAAGAGACTCAACTGTTTCTGATACTAAAAAGATCTTTTCTTCTAAAGCATCATTCTCTACTACTAAACGTACTTGATTTCTTGTGCTTTGATGTCCCTGAGCTAAGATATAGGTAACAGACAAAAGGGCAACCGAGGAAACAATACCTATAAATAATAATAAATAATTAGATACATGAATCGTAAATCCTTTTGAACCAATATGTGGTGTAAACATAAGAGAAAATCGTTGTATGCCAAAATTATGAATTCTATTTTTAAACTCTATCCAAAATTTCTTTGATCTCAAAAAAAAGCTTTTATCTAATTCTTCCTGATCAAAAAAACGAAGATCTTGCTTAGGTATAATAGTATCAACTTTTATCGATTCTTTTTTGATAATATTCATGTTTTTTCTCCATGATAACATTTTCATTAGATTTTTATTAATTCAACATGTAAAAAAAATTAAAATTACAGTGATTCTAATCATATTGTACTTTTTTTTATATATTTTGTCAAGGATATTCAGATTATATACAAAAAAACAGTAAAAATATTGATTCTTTTTACGAATACTATTTATAATAAATTAATTATAAAATAAGGATATTAAATATGTTTATAGATACCCATGCTCATCTTGATTATGTGTTGCAAAATGTGTTAGAAAATCAGACTATAACTAATTTAGATTTTTTATTTACAGATCAATTAGAATCTATTGTCCATATTTCTCTGGATACAGATAGATTTTTAAAAGATTATCCTTTTCTCTCTAAACATAAGAGTATTTATTTTGCAACTGGGTTTTATCCTAGTAATGCAAATAATATTAACTTTCATGAAGACAAAGAAATAGAAAAATTAAAAAAAGTTCTCACTGATTATAAACATATTGCTCTTGGTGAGATAGGCATTGATTTTAAAGATGATAGTTATGGAACCCCTATGGCTCAACAATCTCTTTTTGAAAAACAATTAGCTCTTGCTGAAAAACTAAAACTTCCTGTTATTATCCATTCTCGAATGAGTTTTAATGAATGTTATCATTCATTAAATAAGTACAAAACTCCAGCTATTCTCCATTGTTTTAGTTATGGAATTAAAGAAGCTGAATTAATCCTCAATCGTGGTGATTATATTTCTTTTGCAGGACTACTTACCTATAAAAAATCGCTAGAACTTCAAGATGTAGCTCAAATGATTCCTTTGGATAGAATTTTATTTGAAACTGATAGCCCTTATCTAAGCCCTGTCCCTGTAAGACATAAATCTAATATACCTAGTTATGTACAACATACTTATCAATATTTTGCGAAATTAAGAAATATTCCCATAGAAGAATTATCATTAATAGTCAAAGATAATTTCCAGAAAGCATTTAATATTTAATTTAACACTACAATTCTATAGTATGACCTTCTCTACAGAAAAAAGAATTTTCAAACGCTTTTTTTGCCTTTTTTTCTAAAGCATTTATTTCTTTATCTGTTCTTTTTATATCATGATGTGTCAAGCCAAGTTGTTTAACATTAGCTACTTTGGCTACTTCTACAGCTTGTTGCCAAGTAGAGTGTCCCCACCCTATATGAAATTGCATTTGATCTTCTACATATTGAGCATCATGTAACATCAAATCTGCATCTTGAGATATCTCTATAACTCTTTGATCTAAACGTGTCGCATAATGTTCTATATCTGTATTATAAACAAAAACTTTATCTTTGTATTCTACACGATAACTATAGGCTCCACCAGGGTGAATATGTTTTTTAGAAATAACCTTAACACCATTAGGTAATGATATTTCCTCTTCACCTATTTCAAAATAGTCAATATAAGAAGGGAGTTTCTGATAACTTATAGGACAAAAATCATCATCCATTTGCATCAAAATCAACTCTTCTAGAGACCTGCTTTTACCAGCAGGACCATAAATGTTTATCTGAGCTCCTTTACAAAAAAGCACACCAAAAAAAGGTATTCCCTGTAAATGATCCCAATGTGCATGTGTTAAAAATAGATAAACTGGGGGAATTTTTTTACCAGCAAATTCTTGAAGTAATTTTTTTCCTAAATTTACAATACCAGTCCCTGCATCAAATATTATTATCATATCTTCGTTAATTCGAACTTCCACGCAAGAGGTGTTTCCACCTGTCTTCATTTTATCCATATCAGGTGTTGGTAAGGTGCCTCTAACACCCCAAAAAGTTATTTTCATGTAAATCTGCCCCGAAATATTTTTATCTATGGTGATTTTTGATTATTATATTGAGTATTTTTAAATTATTTAACTACATGTTGATTTTATCGGTTACTTTATATATATACTTTAAAATAACCAGCCTACTTTTAAATTAAGGTAGGGATATAATTCTGTCATCGGAAAACTTTCTGAATATTCTTGTTTGTTTTTCCATTCTGGAGTGACCTTTTCAGATCCTGTAAGTACAGACACTGTTTCAAGAGGAAAATACTGCATCCCTATATCCAAACCAACAAACATAGAAGGATTTATTCTTTTTATAATATTCACCCCTAAATTAATTCCAAATCTCAAAGCAAATCCTTGTAAATTACCAGCTCCACCTTCTATATTTTTTAGTCCTATAGAACTATATATAAAACCTAAACGAAAATATGGTGTGAACTCCCATGAGTTTTTAAATAATCTATAACCTATCCCTGTCATCAAGTACGTATTAAGTGTTCTATCTACATTGATACCAAATGAGGTTGTTGATACTAATCGATAAGGAATAAATCTTTCGTATTCTCCTTCTATTTTAAATCCAGCAGGCCAATAAGGAGAAGATTCCCAAAGATTGTTATCTAATTTTGCAGATAAGACATTTTCTCCTAATGTTGGAACTATCAAACCAATATTAAGATAAAAGCGATTTCTATGAGGAGTTCCTCTTACAATTTTATCGTTGACTTCAACTTTTTTATTAATATCTTTTGCTAATACCATATCATTAGACATTTTATGAACAATCCCTACAGATTCTGTTAATCCTTTACGTGCATTAGCATAACGAATAATAATTTCATCACCACGTCTTAAACTGCTAAATTCTTTGTATGGAAAAGCAAATAAATCCCCTTGGACCATAGAAATAGTTGGATTTTCATAATTTATTGCTGTCATTAATTTAGCAAGTAAATTTCTTATTTGTACTGTGATAAGGCGAACATTAGATCTAGGTCCAGCCATTTCTTGAGAAACAATTTTACCATCAGATAAACGTACAATTTCTACATTGAGATTTATCATTTGTTCTGTTATTGATTTATTATAAAAATTCATTTTTAGTACAAAAGCAACCTCTTTTACAAAGGGGCTATTCTTAGCATTTAGTGTTTTTAAATCATAAGTGTAATCTTCAGGAACTAAAGCCACTCTAAAATCATTCCTAACAAAATCAGTCACCATTTCTTTTATTTCTATAGAAACAGGAGAACGATTGGATACAATAATAGCTATTGCCCCTTGCGTACTAGAACCTTTCAATCTTAAAGATAACTCCTCTTTTTTTTCAGAATCATTATTTTCTTGAGCAAACACAGGAACAACTATGAGAAGTAGTAAAATCTTTATTAGATTTAATTGTTGGAATATATTTTGAGACATGTATGAAACTTCCTATTTTTACATATATTTTATCATCTTATATTGTATTATATCATATTTTTTATAAATTAGAAAAATAAAGAGAATTTGCTTTTTTTATTGTTTTATTATAAGATAAAATATAGGAATTATATGGGAGATTTTATGGAGTGGTTAATTGTTCTTTGTCTTATTTTATCTACCATTAATTTTTATTTTTTAATAAAAAATATAACTAAAAAATCTTTTGATAGTGAATTAATCGAATTCCGTACTTATACAGAAACCTTAATCACTGAGTTTAATCGTATTACTACCCGTAATGTTGAATTATTAGATTCACGAATTGAAGAATTAAATCATAAAATTAGATTGTCTCAAAAAGTTGATCTTCTCCTAAAAGAAAGATTTGAAGAAGCGAGTAAAATAGAATATCTCAAACCCTTACAAATGGAACAAGTTTATTCCTCTCAAAACTCAGAATCTTCTCCTATCGAAGCTCAAGCTATTGATTATACTGTTGCTGATGACCTCACCATAGAACATATTATTTCAAATAATATTTCTACTACTGAAGAAAACCTAGAAATAAATAGCTATAATTCAGATATTCTTACTGAGATTTCTGAGGAGATTCCTACAGAGATTCTG
>CAMQSH010000056.1 GCA_947036575.1 uncultured Brevinema sp.
AGCAGTCGCTGGCAATGAAATTCTTAAGTCTTGGGCTCCTCCAATAGTGCAATAAAGACTTAAATATATAAATAGAAATAAAAGTAAGTAGAACAACAATAACAGTAATAATAATAATAAAGTGTGGAGGTAAAATGTAATGTGATATAAATATATAATATGTATAATATAAATCTAGGTATAAATATAAAATGTAAACTGAAATGTAGGGAGATGTAAACATGTTTTTCCATAAAGTGTCGAGTGGCAGTAGTGGTGAGCTATGTAGCTCAGGAGTTCAACAGTAGCTAGTAACAGGTGGATCACAGACTTCCTTTCTGACAGGAAGCAGCACGTGAAGCTGGGGAAAAATGTCTCAGACTCACAGACCATCAGCACCTGCCTCCATCACCCTCTGTGACTCCACAATCGACGCAGTGGAGTCTTTTCGCTTCCCGGGAACTACCATCTCCCAGGACCTCATCAAGAAAGCCCAGCAGAGGATGTACTTCCTGCGGCAGCTGAAGAAAATAAACCTGCCAAAGACAATGATGGCGCACTTCTACACTGCCATCATCAAGTCCATCCTCACCTCTTCTATCACCATCTGGTTCGCTGCTGCCACTACCAAGGACAAGGGCAGACTGCAGCGTATCATTTGATCTGCTGAGAAAGTGATCAGCTGCAATCTTCCATCCCTCCAGGACCTGTACAACTCTAGGACCATAAAGCGTGAAAGTAAGATTATGGCTGACCCCTCCCACCCCGGTTACAGACTCTTTGAGACACTCACCGCTGGCAGGAGGCTGCGGTCCATCAGGACCGAAAGCTCTCACCACAAAAACAGTTTCTTCCAATCCACTATTAGCCTTATCAACAAGTTCTGGAGCCCCCTCTGACACTGACTCTCTCCCTCTCCCCATCCAGATCGACATGCTACATTAACGTAGCATCTTCAGACTTTCTGCATAACATTAACAGTCTTTATTTATTTGTGACCACTTCAGCCTGTTGTATATCTGCACATTTATAGAATTCTGTGAATACATTGTAAACTCTCACTGTTACATGTCATATACTTGCGCCTCAGTTTGCACTACAGCTCCTTCGTTGTAGAAGATTTTGTATATATGTTTATATTGTTTAGATTTTAATACTTGTTTTTTTATCTTCCTATATTTTTTACTTAATGTTTATTCTGCACTAACTACACCAAGTCAAATTGTGCAAACCTACTTGGCAATAAACTTCTGATTGAACTGATGAGTCTGAAGCCTATTAAACCCTTAGTTGTGAGGATCAACCTGGTACAACTAAACATTACCTATACACAAAAATCCATAGAAAACTAGCTCAGCCTTGATCAATGGAACAGAGCACTAATTGGTGGGCAAGTTTTAGTTCTACAGTATGATTTTGCTGAGTTCAACCTCTCTAGTTAACATCTGTAAACAATGACAACCTCAGTAATATGAGAAATTGATTTATTTTAAAAGGGATAAAATGGGCGTTTATTAAACGAGTGGCTGACATGCTCAGCAGCTTGAACTTCTGCTCGAATTTCTCTTGTTTTACATTCACCTTTTCAAGGGTTCTTATTGAAATTGTGTCAGCAACTAGAGGAAAATAAATGAAATGTTAGATCACAATTTCTTTCAATGAAAAACACTTTATTATAATGAGACTTTGAATCTTTATAAAACGTTCTATAAAAGTTTAACATAACACATATGCATAGAATTCAAGTGCAAAAAAGGTTCAGAGTAAAATAATTGCTGATATAATAAAAGAGCACAATAGTCAGTCAATAACAACAACAAAAATTGGGCAATAACTACTAGTATTGCTAGTACTGCTCAAAACAAACGTAAAAAAAAAGGGGCTCTACGTGACCTGCTTATTTTTAAGCCCCCTGTTCCTCACAAAATCCCTGATATTTTGAACAGTTCTATGCTGCAAAACAGGATCCTCTGCAAGCCTGCACTGCTCACACTCCAGTTTGGATGCAAGGTGTCCTTTAGAAATATGAGTTCCGAAGTATTTTGTGACTGCTTTGACTTCACTTTCACGCCATGGCTTTTTGACGTTCTATAAAAGCTTAACATAACATGTATGCATAGAATTCAAGTGCAAAAAAGGTTCAGAGTAAAATAATTAATATAATAAAAGAGCACAATATTAGTCAGTCAATAACAACAACAAAAATTGGGCAATATCTACTAGTATTTCTAGTACTGCTCAAAAGTACTGCTCAAAACATAAACGTAAAAAAAAAAGAAAAAAAAAAGGGCTCTATGCGACCTGCTTATTTTTAAGCCCCCTGTTCCTCACAAAATCCCTGATATTTTGAACAGTTCTATGCTGCAAAACAGGATCCTCTGCAAGCCTGCACTGCTCACACTCCAGTTTGGATGCAAGCTGTCCCTTAGAAATATGAGTTCTGAAGTATTTTGTGACTGCTTTGACTTCACTTTCACTCCATGGCTTTTTCACATATCTTCTTGACACTGCCAATCACAAGAACATATTTTTCTTGCTTAGATTGTGAAGATATCCAATACAGCTAAATAGTTGACTTTGTTTTTATGTTCTATACAAATGTAATGTTCACCACTGTAATAGAATAAAGTGTTATTCAATTACAGTGGTATATGAAGACAGCTGACCGACACGAATGGACGACTCAAAAGACACAACTAAAATCTAAACTGAACAAACACCATCAACGCAACACAACCAGCATGCCTTGGGAAACCACACAGATAGGGTCTTTCCAGAGGATATAAGATGAAGTATATTAAACCTAATTCAATTTAGTTTAATTAATTTCTTGGGTCATCACCTCAACTGTGCTACTGCACTGTTGTAAATGTAGGAAAAGCAGCTTTTACCTTGGGAGCTGGTGACCTCCTGGGTTTTCAACAGTTTTGTTTTTCCTGCAGAAAACAAGAAATGCTCTTTTGAGAATAGCTTGTACACACTACAAACCATTTGTGGAAAAGTTGTTTAATTTTCAAAGCCAAATTATAATATTTACAGTATACAGACTGAATAAGCTGTATCTTACGAGAAGTAGACACTATAAGATAAAAAATCATTGTGGAAGTGAACAGCCAGTCCCTCTGTATGGTGCTATGTGTTTTGCAACATGCTTACAAGTGTCAAAAAGAACAAACTATAAAAGATCGCTCACTTAGCTAACAGAGTAAATGGTCTTCTTCACAGTATCCCCAAAGTTACAACACATAAAAGACAATATTCATTTACATAGGCTGATAAGACTCTAGCCCTGGAGGAGCTGTAGATGTGTATAAATGGAACTCTCACCTGAGGCTGCATTTATTGTTTTGGGAGACTTCAGAGCCAACATGAAAAAGGTTCTCCCAAAAATACAACCAACACATCACTTTTCCCACTGGGGGTGAGCAGACTCTGGATTACTGCTACACCTGATTCAGAGACAGCTACAAACCCCTACCCATCCTATCTTGAAAATCAGACCACTGCAACATCAATGAATATCCACATATGTAGCCTACTACAGACTCTAAGTGCACTGGTGATGTGGTCCCTACAGCTCCTATCTGCACCTACCCAAACCAGAAACCCTGGATCAGTTAGGAGATTTGTGCTAAGTTTAAGGCACGAACAACGAGATATACAGGGACAAAGTGGAGTCGGACTACAACAGCTCTGACTCCATGTGGAGCGGACTATGGTGCATCAGACTACAAAAGGAGAAATAGAGACATTGGTCAGCACACCGCATTGCTCCTGGATGAACTCAACACATTCTATGCTAACCAGCTGGTGTTAGATCAACAACCTCTCTCTGAACATCAGCAAAACTAAAGAGATGATCGTGGACAGGAGACAGCATGGTGACAGACACCTGCATATAACAAATAAACCTGAAATTCGATAAGACCTTTATCCCCCGTTATACCTACCTACATCCTCAACATGACCCCCACCCTAAAATCACACATTATACCTTTAGAACTCTTAAGACTCATCCTGGGTCAATGACAACTTTTTTTCTTTTTACTAAAACTCTGAACACAAAGACAGTTAGGCTTTGCTCAGAGTGCAGACAAATCAGATATGTTTATCAAATCCTATCTTTAGGACTGACATATCAAGAACAGTAATGGCAGCTTGACACCAACGGCATGTGCACTACAGTTGATGTTTTGACAATCTGAAACCTACACCACAAAAAAAGATTTGCTGTTCAAATCTTAGTCTCTACAGGTTTTAAGTAGCATCAACATAACTTTTAATGTTACACTACCTAAAAAGAAAATCAATCCATGGCAGCAGCATAATAATAATAATAATAATGATGATAATAATATTTACCTTTGCGGTTGCTGGCCTCCTCCTGGGCTGAATGCATACGTTTTCTTTTTCCTGGTGAAGAAGAACAAATGTTGAAATCGATTCCTCAAAATTTCTGAGCATCAGGAATCTGAACTTTTATTTTGAAAAGCTATGCAATAATGTAACTTTTATTTTGAATCATATACATTGTAGAGGCACATTTTATCACTCAATGTCTAAAACTAAAACATCTAAAAATAAATTTAAGTATCTCCAGTGATACAATTATATCCAAAAAACATAAAATAACACAAATCTTTTCATCTTTGACAACAAAACCAATTAACCATGATACCCAAAGTGATATTGATAAGTAGATGGCTGTGTGCATAGGCCTTCAAATTAAGCCAAAGCACATGACATTCAGGCCCTACCTGAAACTAAGACTGACAGTAGTACAACATTTGAAGTACAAAATAAAAGTTATGAATGACTGGAGACCTACCATTAGAGCCGGTGACCTCACTCTGATTTTTCAGCTGATTCGTTTTTTCTACAGAAACAAAAAATACCTTTTGTAAGAATAAAACTCCAAACCAATTCTTTAGTAGTACCTCCAATGAAATAAAAATAAAGAAAAATCTGTGGTATTCCCACACATTACCTTCTGAGCTGGTGATCTCCTCAGGATTCTCCATCCCTACATTTTCAAGAGAAAGCAAAACAGGCCTGTGTCATCAATCAAAGTAATGATGACAAAAGTAATGGAGTCTAAATGTTTTCAGGATGTGATTTTAGTTTTGCGATTTAAGCATGATCCTGACATGCATATTTGTTCAGATAAGATAAGATTGACTTTATTGATTCCACACTGCAGACATTCACTTGTTACACCGGTTCACAATATACAAGGTGGATAATAAAATACTCATAAATAAATAAATAGGGTCATCCTGGTGGCTCTGCTATACATACATACAGTATCTGTCAAATTTTGGACATCAGGGATACCATAACTACTACTACAACTTAATTGAGTAGTGCTTGCCATAATATGAATTATTACAGCAGTTAAGTTATCTTCACTTTTGAAAAGGCACATTTATTAATTGAAAGCTTTACAGATGACCTTTTGACTCAATTTTTTTAAGCTGCAGCCAAGTCAGATTCCCCATTTGCAATTTGTGAATCAAGTTGTAAGTTACGCTACTTGACAATTGCTAAAGAAATGACACAATGCATAAGATTTCAGCACCACTCCACACACAGCCATGTTTTCTAATGCAGACAGACTGACAACAGGAAACTGACAGCAGAGAGACAGACAGAACACAGACAGACAGAGAGACAGGGCACAGACAGAGAGAGACAGACAGACATACAGACAGGACACAGACAAGACACAGACAGCAGAGAGACAGACAGGATACAGACAGAGACACAGCAGAGACACAGGCAGACAGACAGACAGGGCACAGACAGCAGACACAGACAGACCTTTACAAAGATAAATTGGAGTTTTCATCAAGAGGTCAATTAACTACATTCATTATTGAGGCTGTGGTTCATAGAAGCATTGAACTCTTACAATATATTGAGATGTAGCTCCCTTTTATATAAAGCAATAATAAAGCCACAAATGTGGAATTCACATAGAATGTGTACTCCAATGTTAGACACTGAACCCTTCACTGCATTTTCGAAGAATACATATGTTACATACCCTGCAGTCCAAGGACAGGTTCTGCCACTTCATCTCCATCATCTTCCCCATCATCGTCACTGTCTCCATCATTGTCCTCATCATCTTCAGCATCTCCATCAATCGGTTCCAGTTCATCTAAAGAAAAGCATGTTGATGAACACATAATTTTCATACATTGTATTATTTACTAATTAATAATAATATCATAATACTACTATCATCTTTCACAAAGTGTTCTCTATAAAATTCTCCATTCCAGACTTGTTATTGAATTTCTTGTTCCTTTAATGTATTGTACTACCTGTAATGCATGATGTAACTGTAACAAGCTATTAAAAATAAAGATAAAAAATAAAAAGTACTCGCCTTCAATCTCAATCTCATCAAGAGATTTTCCTTGGAATTTCGTTAGAGATCCCTTCTCCATGGCAAGCAAAAGCTTTGAGATTTTCGCCATTTCAATTGTTGCCTCTGGGAGTCTATAGAAGTCTCTGTGGACTCGAATATCATGCCCTAAAAAATTTGCCAGTTGGTCCAGCTCATTGTTCTTCAAGTTGAGAATCTGGGAGAGTGTCGCTACATGCTTACGAAGATGCGTTGACCTTAGATATTCTGGATTCTTTGCTCCACATTGACTGGCAAACATCCTGATACAGTCCTGCCCCCTGTAGAAGCTTGTGGAGGGACACTGTGACCTTCCAAATAGGAAGGGGTTGTCATTGTGCACATTGCATGCATCTCTTTTATTTGCAAGAAGTGTTGCTGCAGTGACAACCTCAGGGTTCATCAAAAGAGCAACTTTTCTCCCTCTTTTTCCCATTATTTCTACCCTGCTGAAGTGCCTGGTCAGTTTTCGTTCAAATGGTGTGAGACCAACAGCTATGTCCTCATGGAGCTCAGTCTTGTCTCTTTTCTTGAAAGACTCCAGTTTCATTTTCGACACTTCTCCTGCACGACGTCTGTTGAATATAATTATTTGCGCAAGAGTTACCCTGGCAAGTTCGGCATATGCCTGTGGAGACTCATTCTCTGTTAAATTTTTTACAGCGTCAGCAGATTTTTGTTCCAGGTACTGGTGGAACCGCTGCACGTCCTGAGTAAATGGTATTGTTGACGGTTTGTTGAACTTTGCTTTGTTCAAAGTTGCAAGAGCGGTGTGTGAGACAAGCTCAGTCCATTCTTTTGTACAGAGAGCTTGGAATCGTTCAGCTGCGCTGATCATTTTGTCATCTTCTGCTGCAATACCCCTGCAGATCATAATATCCCCAATCTTTTTTAGGGAATGCCCTAATTTCAAAGCAAGACTCGGAGTGTGATATGAATGCGTGTCTTCATGAAAGCCTGCAACATCTCGCACAGCCTCAATGACTTTATAAAAATGGTTTGGTTTTGCAGCATCTTCAAAACTAAAAATTGAATGATTTTTTCTCAGGCTCAACAAGAGCCTCCCCATTTCTCGAACCTTCTGTCGTATATATTCATTTTTTGTTGGATCGTTGCCGTGTTTATTGTAAAAAGACTGACCGAGTTGCAGTATGAGAAAATCGTTCCGGACAACAGATGCAATGTCGTCCTGTTTCATGTTCCCAAGGACCTTCCAGAAACCAGGAGAGATAGCTTTGGAAGATGTTGCCTCTGCAACATCAACCAGTGCAAGAACTTTGCTCTGACCAGTTGCTTCGGTGTCTGTTGCAGTTTTTGAAGGGCATCTACGCATGTGGCGCCACAGTTCTTTACGTACAAACATACCTTTGCAATACAAACAATGAACATACATTTTTTTGTTTAGTGGCTGTTTTTTTCCCGGTCTTCTTTTTACTTTCAGAGGTCCACTCTGATTCTCCATAACCGTTTGGTTGTGTTGGTAATTCCCTCGGTTACGGAGCTTTTCGAGCAATCTCTTTCTCTCTTTTGAATGTGGAGGAAACATGAATGCCTCAGCAATAGCTGGTTCTACTTTTTCATGTTTTTTAAGGTGCCGTGCAATCTTAGACTGAGGGATATTGCAGACATAACAGTAATTTTTGTTGGTGGAAATGTCTTTGGGGTTTGGGTTTACAGTGTCTGATGTGCTCTTGGAAGCAGCCCCGTCTCCATCTTCAGCACAGTCTATGTGTTGTGCAACACTCTCTGTACTGTCCTTATACCTTGAGGAAGTTGAGGAAGTTGATGCAGTGAGTTGATGAGGTGTATAATCATCGTCAGTGCTGGATCCATCACTGATTTCTGCTTTATGAGGTGCATAGTCTTTATCAGATGTGGATCCATCACTATCTGATGAAGTCTCTGCAATGACGTCTGGAGTTTCCAGACAGGAACGTTCAATGTCCTTTAGCCAAGAAAATGAAAAAAGAAAAAAAATTAAAAAAAGAAAAATTCGAAACTCATTTCCAAGTGAGCCAGTGTGTTATTTATCATTGGAGACCGTTTGCAACACTTTTCATTCAGTCCTTCTAGTTGCAGAAATTGCTGATGCTAAGTTAGCGCAAGTCAAGGGTATCTGCTAGCCTGCCAATAAAAACAGTTTTACCCATTCCATAGTACACCCGAGTCAAACCAATTATAATGCCCGAATATCGGTGTAAATGTCTGTGTTGATAGAATAATATTAGAAATAAAACTATCCTTGTATCGCAATGATCACATTAGATTTTGGGGGACTACTTTCTGGTAAAGGTAAACAGAGAAGCACACTCCAGGTTAATATCAGTCCGCCGCTGCCATAGCCTGCTTCCAAATACAGGGATTATAAACTAAATGTAATGCAATGGTAAGTTTATTTCTAACATTATTCTATCAACACAGACATTTACATAGACAGTCTGGCGTTATAATTGGTTTGCCTTGGGTGTACTGTGGAGTGGGTAAAACTGTTTTTATTGGCAGGCTAGCAGTTCCCATCGACTTGCGCTAGCCTAGCACCAGCGATCTCTGCAACTAGAAGAACTGAATGAAACGTGTTGAAAACGGTCTCCAATGATAAATAACACACTGGCTCACTTGGAAATGAGGTCCAAATATGTCCCGAACTACCCCTTTAGGTCACAGTTTAACGCTAAAATCTGAGGTGGAGGAGTTAAATAAAGTAAACGTACCGCTGATGAATTGCTTTTGATGAAACATTTTTTGTGCCATGATCTTGAACACACTGAAAGCACATAAAAAAATGCTTTAGTTTTGAACATGCTATGCAAAGAAATTTATTTAAAAGATGTAGGTAACTCCAGTAAGAACTTATCTATACTTAAATGATTGTTTAGCTGAAATTTGTCTCAAACAAAAGTAGAAACAAAAGATAAAAATTTGTGACAATGATACTCACATTTACATGTCAAAGCAAACCATTTTAGACTGGAGACGGGTCCAGTGCAGTCTTGACAATGGTTCAAAGAAGAGACGACTGCACTGACAACTTGGTGGTGGCACTAAGAATAAATAAATTAAGAACAAACTTTGAGTCATATATGAAGGAATACGATGGTCCTCACAAGGAGAGCTGTCCTTACAACTCAGTTTAGAGATGCACCACTGACACACAAGTGACACAACTTACTCACACAATGGGCTCACCGCTATTCAAATTTGACAAGTTATGTGCTGTCCTTACAAGACACACTGCGACCTGACAGCCCTTAACCTTATCAGGTATTTTGAAACATTCCACCAGCTTCTGTCTGACCCAAAGTGCAGAGATACTGGAGTGCAGTGTTTCCCCTATATTCATTCAGATTACGCTAGATTACGAGCGCCACTGCTGAAATTTCACAAGGTCATTAATGCCAACGCGCTACTAAGGATTTTTACTCACACTGTGTGAGCACAACGACACACGGTGTTATTTCAGACTTTTATTCAGTCATTAATTCGCGCAGCAAATCATGTGGGACCCTCCTCTCATTCTTCAGAGGACATTTACGTAAAATGTAACGCTCATGCTCATAAACGTTAGAGTAGCGAGTAGCATGAGTAGCATAAAGTCAGCATAACGTAGAGTAGCGTAGCTCCTTATGGAAATGTGCAACAAGTGAGCGAGCAGAGAGAGTGACTAAAGTGATAAAAGCGAACAGAGCGGCAACAGCACAGAAAGAGATTAGCAGGAAGTTGGCAGAACATGTAGTTTGTCAGTTCATAAATGCTACAGCTTCTGAAGCCAACGGTAACAGTACGTTTTTAGCTGCTGAGTAGCGTTAGCTACATTAATTAGCTGCTTGTCATTACTATGTGTGTGTGTCCAGAGGAGCAGAGAGAGATACAAGGAGAGGTGCGAGGAGAAGGATCTAGAACATTTTCCACAATGAATATAGTTCATACTTCATAAAAACGAGTGTCCATCTAAAAACAGCCCAGTGCAGTACTTTGCCCTAGCCACCTGCATCAAACATCTTGCGAGTGTGTGAAGGAATATATTCTAATACTCACTTCATCAGCTGGCGTGTCAGACGTTGCACTGCTGAGTGTCAGAGCCTTGCTGGTCTCACCACAGAATTCCTGGAGATAAGAGAAAGGTGCAAATAAAACAATTGGAATAGTGATAAACAGTAATCATGAATTGGCATGCAGCAATTGTTGTGCTACAACACTGGCAATATGTACAACAGACATCACATTGCAGAAAGTAGGATATACGATGGTCCTCACAAGGAGAGCTGTCCTTACAACTCAGTTTAGAGATGCACC
>CAMQSH010000057.1 GCA_947036575.1 uncultured Brevinema sp.
TTTGTTATGATATATATACTGTGTATATTTTTTGTAAAAGGATTGGATTATGTCTCAACTAAAATTAGTTAATAAATTAGAAGAGTTATTAGCTACAAGTGCTGAAACTGGAGAGTATACAGAAACTGTAAAACGATTGACAGATATGTCTGAAGCAAATCCAACAGAGGATCTTTATAGTTTTTATTTAGGGTTATTATTAGTTAGAACAAAAAATTATCAAAGTGGTATTAGATATCTAGAACAAGCAAAAAATGCAAAACTAGATCCTGGGCAAAGATTACGTTGTTTAATATTTTTAGGAAAAGCTTATGCTGATGTGAAGGCTTTTAGTAAAGCTGAAAGAGCATTTCGAGAAGCTTTACAGACAGGCGTACCAGAACCTGGTGCATATTCTGCTTTAGGTGCTATTTTTTATGAAAGAAATATGATAAACCAAGCTATAGATGCTCTTAAAAAAGCATTAGATATTGATCCTAATTATGTAGGAGCTATTAATAATTTAGGTTATATCTTAGTCGAAACTAAGAAAGATGTTGTTGAGGGGATAGTTCTTTGTCGAAAAGCAGTACAACTTGATCCGGAGAATCCAGCCTATAGAGATAGTCTAGGTAAGGCACTTTTTGATAATAAACTTTATGAAGAAGCAAAAGAAGAGCTAGAGATAGCGATAAAGTTAGCACCAAATAATGAAATAATACTAAAAAGATATAAAAATATTCTAGAAAAAATGGAGGGAAAATGAGAAAAATAATTATTTTTTTCTTTGTGTTGAGTACTGTCGCCCCAATTAATGCAATGATTGTTAAAGACCCTAAAATAAAACCGCCTAAAGATGGAGAAATTGTTGACACAGAAATTTTACCTCCTTACAATCCCTATTCTTTGTATGTGCCTTCCAAAGATATCCTTAGACAATTACCAGTAGATAGAGTTTTAGATATAGCTGCAACAGCATATGCTGCTAATTTTTTAACAAAATCTATTTATTTTTATACAAATGCGATAGAAATTTTTGCCAATGATGCAAAGACTGTAGCATGGGCAAATTATGAAGTAGGATTTATATATTTTAAAAAAAATCAACGAAAATTAGCTTTAGAATATTTTGATAAAGTTCTACAATTAAATAATGCCCCTACAACAGTTCAAAATTTGGCTAGAATGATGGCATCACGTGTACGAAATAAAAAAGAATTTGATACTTTACGGAAACAAGAAGATGTGATTTTTTTAGCTGATAAAAAAGCTAGATCTGTGTTAGATAAACAAATTGCAAAAGAAGAAAAAACAGCAGAAAAGCTGCAACGTCAATTATCTAAAGAAAGAAAAGTAAGAGAAAAAGAAGAACTTCGTCTTCTAAAAGAATCTGAAAAAGAAAAAAAGCGTCTTGCAAAAGAAGAGGCTAAAAAACTTAAAGTTGCTGAACAGACTAAATAGATTTATTTTATTAAAAATAAATCATAGTATGAGTGAAAAGGTATCATGATATGGCTAAGAGAGAATTCTCTAATTTTCAATATATACTAATGTTTATAGAGGCATCTTTTATACTGCCTCTTATTAATATAATCCCATTTTTTTGCCCTTATCATAAAATATATAGTTTTTCAAAAAAAATAGGAGCATTTTTTTTAATAATATCTCCTAATAAAAAAAAGATTATCAGTAATAATTTAGCTATTCTTTATCCTAATAAAAAATATTCGGATAAAGAATTAATAGAGATTTCTAGTATTATTGCTGGTTATGAACTTCGTATATTATTGGAAATGATAGCTTTTTCTCGAATGAGTTTTCAACGAGTTCTTTCTTATGTTAGAATAGTACAACACAATCAAATTTCAGCCTTTTACCATGCTCAATCAACAGGAGTTGTAGCTTTTACTTTACATTATGGTAATTGGGAATTATTAGGTTCTGTACTAAATCAAGTAGGAATCCCTTTAGCTTGTTTAGTCGAAAGACAGTTTAATCCATGGATAGATAAATATCTGCAATTTTTGAGAAGACAATTAGGGATAAAAGTTATTTATAATGAAATATCTCAGATGAAAGCTTTATTAACTTATATAAAAAAAGGAAGTGTTGCTTTAGTTGCTGATCAAACATATTGGTTTGATCCTCTCTTCATTCCTTTTTTTAGTAAAGAGGCTGCTGTTCCTCAAGGTACAGCTAGCTTGGTCTTAAAAATGAAATCTAGTTTGTGCTTTGGATATAGTAAATATACAACAAATGGTATCTATTCTATTGATTTAGATATGGATATTATTCCTAATAATAAGATAGAGTCTTTATCTGTAGAAGAACTAATGAAAATCGTTTATCATAGATATGAAAAAATTATTATTCAAGATGTAACGAATTGGTATACTTTAGGGACAGATAGGTGGGCTTTAACTAGAGAGTCTCTCAAAGAATGGGAAAAAAATCCAGATAGCAGTAGATTTTAGGGATCTTGGCATGAAAATTGCTATATAAATAGTAGAAATAAAAAATAATTATTATATACTTGGAGGTATACAATGGCGGTAAAACCTATTGGTAGTCGTGTTCTTATTGAAGTGAAAGCTGGAGAAGAAAAAACATCTAGTGGATTATATATCCCTACAGCAGCACAAGAAAAAACTAATACAGGTACTGTTGTTGCTATTGGTGATAAAGATATCACAGTAACTATTGGTCAAACAGTCGTATTTGATAAATATGCAGGAACACAAATTGAAGTAGAAGGGAAAGAAATGCTTCTTCTTGATATGGAAAACATTCTAGCAGTTGTTCAATAAATAGAATTTCTAAAAAATAAAAAGCCTCCTAACATAGGAGGCTTTTTTGTATTATATATACTAAGAATATTAGATTAAAGCACTGTCTGTACCATTGTATTTTTGCATAAATTTTTGCATATAATAATCTTGTAATTCAAACATCTCTTTTTCTTCTTCATCTCCTAGTTCATGATCAAAACCAAGTAAATGAAGGAGCCCATGTATTGTTAAGCGTGCAAATTCTTCTTCATAACTTACCTCAAATTCTTGAGATTGACTGAGAGCTGTTTCTGATGAGATTACTATATCACCTAGGGAAGACCCTTGAATGATAAATTCAGAGTCATCATCAAAAGCAAAAGATAAGACGTCTGTACTATAATTTTTTTGTCTATATTGTTGATTTAGTTGTTGGATAAATGAGTTGTCACAGATTAATAAAGAACAAGATCTATCACCACATTCAAACTCTTCTAATAATTCTTTAATAATAGAGTGTAATAAAGATAAAAATTGTTCGTTTAATTTTATAACGTTTTTAGAAGAGGGTTCAATAGAAATATCTAGCATAGGAGATTATATTCTAAAATTATTACTAGAGGAAGATAATTTTGAGAAATTATTGCTAGAGGAAGACAAACTTGATAAAGCTATACTTGCAAGATGTTCTGCTAGTAGCTGATGATCTTTGTTTATATTTGAGTGTTTATTACCATGATACATTGATATTTGATCATTGTTATACTCTGTAAATAATTCTTGAGTATTGTTTTGATAAATTTTATAAAGATGAAAATCTAATTTTTCTAGTACTGCTATATTGATGAATAAAGAACGGGAATAACTAGGAAGTAAAAGATCTAAACCTAATTCATTACTTATTTTCCAAGCTTTTATTTGTTCATCTCCAGCAGGGTCTGCATTCCAAATAATTAAAACACTTTCATTTGATTGAGGAAGGACAGTGATGGTATTATCAAAGTATATTTTTAGATCTTGCACAGGGTGTTTAATCTTATTTGATGTTTTTGACTTAGAAGAATTGTTTATTTCTTTTGTAGATTTACTAACAGGAGTAATTTTAAGAGTAGAGGGTTTAGTAGCTGTTTCTGTTTTTTTTATAGATTTATTAGTAGGAGTAGTTTTAGCTTTTTTTGTAGATTTGTTAAGGGGTATAGTCTTAGTCGTAGTAGATTTGGAGATATTTTCAGTTTTTTTTGCAGAATTACTAAGACTAGTATGTTTAGGAGATATAAGATCTATTAACTCTTGTTTAAGCATTTTAGAAGTTGTAGTAATCTTATAAACTTCTGCTAGATGTAATAAATCTTTTTTAGTTAAGGATGTCAAATTTTTCATCTGTAAACCCCTGGATAAATATTAAATATTTTTGCTAATATAGTATAATATATAACTTATTAAACTTCAAGTAAAATCATAAAATAAAATTTGAATATAAATAAAAATCCTCTAAGATTTATCCTTAGAGGATTTTTAATTTCTAATCTTCGATTTTAGGGGCGTGTGTATTTAAAATTAATTCGATTTCTGTTCGAATTTCTTCTGAATCTTTTTTTAGTACTACTGAAATTTCACCAGCAATCATGTCTAAGGCATCATTATATAATTTTTTTTCTGTAGAAGATAACTCTTTTACAATATTTCTACGATGTAAATTACGAATTACTTCAGCAATATCAAGAATTTTTCCTGATTTAATCATTTCTGTATGCAATTTATATCGTTGTTTCCAATCAAATGTATTCACATCACCGTCAGATGCCAAAATGTCAAAACTTTGTTTGATCATCTTTTCCGTTGCAAGAAGACGTAATCCTGTAGATTTAAGATTGTTTACTGGTAACATAACCTTTGTATTGGTTAGAGGGAATTCAATAATAAGATACTCTCTTTTTTCACTAAGGACTTCCTTTTCCTCAATATCAACGATTTGACCTGCTCCATGAAATGGATAAAAAACGGACAAACCTTTTTCAAACATTAATACCCTCTCTGTATATATTCTTGCAATATAATAAGAATATTATATTATCCAAAATCACATCCTTGTAAAATATAGATAAAATTCTTAGTACATTGAGTATTGTTTTAATTCTAGCTCATAATAATTTATCGGCAAAAATTATAAATTATGTAGTTTAATTTTTTATTTCTTAAAATCTACTTGGTAATTGTTATAGATTTATTGATAATATTTATGTCCTATTATATAATAAAACAGAAGAGTCGGATGAGTAATACAAGGACGAAGATCAAAAAATTGTGGATGCTATTTCAGCAATACCCTAAGTGGGATTATCACTTAGGGAACGCTTATACTAGACTAGAAAAATACGTAGAAGTTATTAGTGATTTTAGTAAAGCAATAGAACTAGATCCTGAGGATGAGGGTGTTAAGCTAACAGGAAATAAACTTTAGAAGAGTTAGAAAAAAAATAATTTCTCCAAAAAATAAAAAAAGCTATGGTATATAAAATATATCATAGCTTTTTTTTTGTGTTTGATTATGATAAAGTATTATGAAGAGATAAAGAAATGCTTAATAATTAGAAAAATAATAAAACTTATAGGAGATAGCTTGCTTGACAAAATTTACTTAATAGTTATATAATAATAACTACTAAGTAAGTATATGAGGAGTATATATGAGTAAAACATTTAAAATGGACGGATTTTTGGACTTTATAGAAAAGGGCGGAAATAAGTTGCCTAATCCTATAACTTTGTTCTTTTATTTATTTACTGGAACTATAGTTTTATCAGCTATTCTTTCGTTTTTAGGGGTTTCAGCTGAATTTACAACGATACAGAAAGGAGAAGTTATTCTCAAAAATGTTACGGTTTTTAATATGCTTTCTGGAGAAGGGATCAAATTAATCTTCACGACAGGAATTAGAAATTTTACAAATCACCCAGCTTTAGGTGCTATTATTGTTGCGATGATGGGGGTTGGAGTAGCCGAAGGTGCTGGTTTGATGTCTGCTTATATCAAAAAAATTGTTATAGGTACTCCTAAAAGTCTTATTTCTGTGATAGTAGTATTTACAGGAGTTCTTTCTAATATTGCTTCTGATGCTGGTTATATAGTTCTTGTTCCTTTAGGTGGCCTTATTTTTGCTTCTTTTGGACGTCATCCTCTCGCTGGTATTGCAGCAGCTTTTGCAGGAGTATCTGGTGGTTTTTCAGCCAATCTTTTATTAGGTACTGCAGACCCACTTTTATCTGGGATTTCAACAATTGCTGCTCAAATTATGGTTTCTGACTATTATGTTTCACCAACTTCTAATTATTATTTTATGGTGGGTTCAACATTTCTTATTACGATTTTAGGAGCTATCATTACTGATAAAGTGGTAGAACCTAGATTAGGGAAATATACAGGACCATCATTAGATGTATCCAAAGATACTTCGTTAACAGATAGCGAGAAAAAAGGATTATTGTATGCTAATATTACTCTTTTTCTATTTGTTGTAAGTATTCTTGCAATGGTTCTCCCTGAAAATGGAGCATTACGTCTATCAGCAACAGAAGTGGAGGCTTTTCAGTTAGCTAACAATAGAATGCCCACTACTATAGAAGCATTAAGACCTTTCTTCTCTAATTCTATTATTTTTGTGCTTATGTTATTCTTTTTAATTCCTGGACTTGCTTATGGAATAGGCGCAAAAACAATTACTGATGATAAGACAGTAATAAAATTTTTAAATAAATCAATGGTTTCTTTAGCTCCTGTATTGATAATTTTCTTTATTTCTGGACAATTTATCTACGTATTTAATCAATCAAATATAGGCATTATTCTTGCTGTTAATCTAGCGAATTTTTTACAATCTTTAGGTGTTTCAAATATTGCAGCGGTGGTAGGATTAATTTTTATTGCAGCTTTTATCAATTTATTTATGGGCAGTGCTTCTTCAAAATGGCTTATTCTTTCCCCTATATTTGTTCCTCTTTTTATGCAATTAGGAATATCTCCAGAACTTACCCAAGCAGCTTATAGGATAGGAGATTCATCAACAAATATTATAACTCCTTTAATGACCTATTTCCCTGTTATTCTTACATTTGTTGCCAAATATAAAGCAGAGGGTGAGGATGTCGGTTTGGGTTCTGTAATATCTCTAATGTTCCCTTATTCTATTGTATTCTTAATATCATGGAGTTTATTCTTCTTAGTATGGATTTTATTAGGTATTCCTATAGGACCAGGAGTAGAATCTTTTATAACTATTCCAGGCATGTAATATCCTAAGTAATTAGCTAAAATAAACAGCCCATCACATAATATTAGTGTTGGGCTGTTTTCTATTATTGAGTGTATTAAAAATAAACATTGATAAATCGTATCTAATTATCTCTCTAAATACTTATTATATAAAGAACTTTGTGAAATCATTGAAACATCACTATACTAGTAGTTATATAATAATATTATTTGATAGAGTGTTGATATTGTTTTTTCAAATGTACTATAATATAAATATATACAATTAGTATAAGGAGAAAAATTATATGAAAAAAATCATAGTCATTTTTAGTGTAGTCTGTATATTTGCGACATCAGCGTGGGCTCAGCGAGGTGGGCATAATAGACGTAATAATAGACAAAATATTGTTGATCTAGCAACGCCAAAACCTTTACCGATTCCTCCAGTCTTAGAGGGAATACAAAATGGTAACACCAAAACTTTTAATATGGAAGCTAGGCATACAAGCCATGATTTTTTAGGCACAGGTCAAAAAACAGATATGTTAGGATATAATGGAGCGTCTTATTTAGGTCCTACAATGAGAGTTAAAAGAGGTGATAGAATGATTATGAATGTAAAGAATTCTCTTCAAGGAGTTCCTACAACATTACATAGACATGGTGCTGCTTTAGATGCTAAAGATGATGGCAATCAAAATCAATCTATTCCAGCTGGTGGAACTTGGAAATCTGATATTATTGTCAAACAAGAAGCTGCTACTTTATGGTATCATCCTCATGCTCATGGACAAACTGCTGAACAAGCTTATATGGGCTTAGCAGGATTTTTTATTATCGATGATGATAATCCTTTGACAAAATCTTTACCTAGTACTTATGGGGTTGATGATATCCCTGTTGTCTTTCAAGGAAAAGATATCACAGAAGATGGACAGGTTTCTTTTCGTTTACGAGGAATGGCTGGATTGGTAGGGCGTACATTAGTAGTGAATGGAGCTGTCAATACCTATTTTGATACAAAATCTAAATTACTTCGTTTGAGACTTCTTAATGGAGCTAACTCTGGTGTTTATACTATACTATTTGGTGACATTCCTGCCAAGCTTATTGCTGGAGATTTGGGATATCATCAAACTCCTATTGATGCAAGACAAGTAACATTAGCATCTGGAGAAAGAGCTGAGGTAGTCTTAGATTTATCTAAATTTCAAGGACAAGAAATTACGATTCTTGCTCATGAAAGCATTCGTGATACTACTCATGAATTAGTAAAATTAAAAATAAATGATATTACAGATTTGAAAACTAGTGTTCCTACTCAATTAGTAGAACCAAGAAAAGCTTTGGCAATTTCTGATGATGCTCCTAGACGATTTTTCTCTTTGAGAAGTACGATGCATGATTTTTATATTAATGATGAACAATATGAACATGGTACTATTAATTTCCGTGTTACAAAACCTGAAGAGGTAGAAGTTTGGACTTTCAAAAATACAGATGAAAGATATCCTCACCCTATGCATTTACATGGGACAGAATTTTATGTGTTATCCGTTAATGGAAGACCGGCTCCTAAAGAAATTAGAAATGTTCCTAAAGATACTGTTTTGGTGAATCCTCAAGATGTTGTTGAAATAGCTGTTGTCTATAAAGGATCAGGAGCATTCCCTTATCATTGTCATATTTTAGAACATGAAGAGCAGGGTATGATGGGTATGATGGAAGTTGCCCCTGCTGAATAATCATCAATAGATAATAATGAGTCTCCTAATTGTAGAAATACAGTAGGAGGCTTTTATTTTGTACTTGATTATTATAGATAATAATTCTATAATAATATAGAATATTTAGATGAGGTATTAATAATGAAGTATTATAAGTATTGGGAACATTGTGTTTCAAAAATTGAAGATAATAAAATAACGGAAGCAATAGACTACGCAAGAAAAAAAGCACTCGAGTTGAATGTTCCAATAGAGCTTGTTAATAAAATTTTTTCTGTAAATCTAGATAGTTTTGAAAAGAAAATTAATAGTAATATGAGCGAGTGTATAGAGCGTGGAAAAAATGAAAATGCAAAAGCCTTGTGTTTGTACTATAGCTTAGATAATGGTTGGGATAGTACCATTTATATTGATAAAGAGTATAGTAAAATAAATAATCATTGGATAGGTACTTCAGGAAGTTTCGTTGAAATAGGCAAGGCAAGAGGTTTTTCCGGTATCTATAAAAAGGATGCAGAGGCGGCTTTTTTTGCTGATGATATTTCTACAGGAATATGTATCTTACTCATGCTAAGAACAACTATAGCTTTTTACAATGTTACAATAAACTATAAAGATTGTGGATTTAAACTTTGTATTACTTGCACAGATGGTGATTTTGTGACTGTAGTAGGGTAAAAATAGCTTTAGAACAGTTAAAAAAAAAAGTAATTTTTTTAAAATAAAGAACTCCTAGTATAGTTTATCCTATATTAGGAGTTTTCTTTTGAGCTTGATTATTATAAATTATTATTATATAATAAAACAGAAGAGCTAGACAAGGAGTTGAAGGTGGATCAAGTAAAACTTTTAAGACAAATAGATTTATGGTCTTACAGTGACGAAGATCAAAAAATTGTGGATGCTATTTTAGTAATATCCGAAGATGATAGAAGCTATGAGCTTATTTTTCAACTAGCAGTAGCCTATAACAATATAGGGAATTATGATGAAGCAATACAAGCTCTTTTTAATATAGCCGAAGAAGGAAAAAACGATCCTAAGTGGTATTATCGTTTAGGAAATGCTTACGCTAAACTAGAAAAATATGAAGAAGCGATTAATAATTATAATGAAGCAATAAAATTAGATTCTCAGTATATGTATGTATATAATAATAGAGGAAACTCCTATAATAGACTAGGAAAATACGAAGAAGCTATTAGTGATTATAATGAAGCAATAAAACTAGATTCTAAGGATAGTGATGCTTACTTTAATAGAGGAAATGTCTATTTTGATTTGGGAAAAAATGAAGAAGCGACTAATAATTATAATGAAGCAATAAACCTAGATCCTGATGATAGTGCAATTCACTACAATAATAGAGGTAATGCTTACTATAACTTAGGTAAGTACGAAGAAGCTATTAGTGATTTTAGTAAAGCAATCAAACTAGACCCTGAATTTTACATGGCTTATTATAATAGAGGGAATGCTTATCTTGGACTAGAAACATACAAAGAAGCAGTACAAGATTATGATGAAGTATTAAAGCAAGATCCTGAAGATGGTGAAACTTACTATAATAGAGGTATTGCTTATTATAACTTAGGTAACTATGTAGAAGCTATTAACGACTATAATGAAGCAATAAAACGAGATCCTAAGGATAGTGATGCTTACTTTAATAGAGGATATCTTTATAATGAGTTGGGAAAATATGCAGAAGCTATTAGTGATTATGATATAGTATTAAAATTAGATCCAGAGGATGAGGGTGCTCAAGCTAACAGAGCAGTAGCTTTAGAACAATTAGAAAACAATTAATCTCTCTAAAAAATATCTTTTAACTAAAAATGATTGCTAAAAATCATAAAAAATATTATACTTCCAATTATGTTTAAATCAAAAAATTGTATCTTTAT
>CAMQSH010000058.1 GCA_947036575.1 uncultured Brevinema sp.
GTACCAGCAGGGATTAATTGTCCAATCACAAGATTTTCTTTTAGTCCTTGTAAGGTATCTACAGCACCTCTTAAGGCAGCCCCAGAAAGCACTTTTGGTGTTTCTTGGAAGGAAGCAGCTGATAAGAAACTTTCTGTGACAAGAGCAGCTTTTGTTAGACCCATAAGAACAGGTCTTGCTTTTGCCGCTTGTCCACCTTGTGAACATACATTGTCATTTTCTTTTTGGAAAAGATGTCTATCAATAATTTGACCTGTGATAAATTCAGTATCACCTGGATCAGTAATTTCTACTTTACGAAGCATTTGACGGATGATAATAGAAATATGCTTTTCATTGATCTCCACCCCTTGCAATCCATAAACGTCTTGTATTTCTTCAAGAAGGAATTGTTCTACCGCATTTTGTCCCAATACTCTTAGGATATCATGTGGACTTACAATACCATCACATAATGGCTCTCCAGCTTCAACTCTATCGCCGATACGAACATAAATATTTTTACCTGCAACTACAAAATGACTGAAAATTCTACCATTTAGTGCTTGAACATTAATAGTGTATTTACCTTTTTTCTGAATGATACTTTCAACAATACCTTCACAAAGAGCAATAACAGCAATATTTTTAGGTTGACGAGATTCAAATAGTTCTGTAACACGTGGTAGTCCACCAATAATATCTTTTGTTCTACGTTTTGCCATAGGACGACGAGCTACGGTAGCACCAGGTTTTACACGAGCACCTTCTTCAACTGCTAATGAAACTCCGGCAATAATCATGAATCTTTCTAATTCAGTACCTTCATCATCAGTAATTAATAAGATTGATTTGTCTTTTTCCATAACGCCATCAACTTCTTTTTCGAAGTATTTAACAATACCTTCAAATTCACAAATATAAAGTTCGTTATAGGGATCAAATTCAACAATAGAAGTTCCTCTAGTAATCATTCCTCCAGCTTCTACTTGTAATGCAGAACCAACACGGATTGGATAAGTATAGCGTTGTGATTCAAGAGCTAAAAGTATTTTTTTAACTTTTTTGATGACAACACGACGTCCAAAACGAATTTCTTCACCGTTTTTACGGATAGCTACAGTATGTTCTGCGGCAATTTCTTTATTGTGTAATTTTTCAGCATCTGTTGGATTTTGTAAATCATCAATAGCAATTTGTGCTAATACTTTTTGTACTTCAGCAACACCTTTACGAGAGATAATATTTAGCGTTCCTTCTTCTGTTTCTTTTTGAACAACATTTTCGGGAACAGAAAGTAAAAATGCATCGTAAGAAAGTGCTAATTTGTTATCTTCTGAAGTTGCTTGTGCCGTACCACCAATATGGAAAGTACGCATTGTTAACTGAGTACCAGGTTGTCCGATAGATTCCGCTGCGATAATACCAACAGCCTCACCAATACTGACACTTTTTAATTGAGAGAGATCCCAACCATAACATTTTCCACAAACACCTTGAGGAGCTTCACAAGTAAGTACAGAACGGATACGAAGTTTATCGATATCAGCTTCTTCAATTTTTTTCACAGCTTCTTCATCAATAATTTCATTTGCTTCAACAATTAAGCTACCATTACGAGGATCAAATAAATCAACAGCAGAAACACGTCCTAAACAACGATCAGCTAATGTTTTTTTAATTTCTTCTCCACTTCTTACTGTTTCTAATTCCATATAACGAAGAGTACCACAATCATGTGTTGTGATAACAACGTCTTGAGAGATATCAACAAGTTTACGTGTTAGGTAACCAGCATCGGCAGTTTTAAGCGCTGTATCGGCAAGACCTTTACGAGCACCATGACTTGAGATAAAGTATTCAAGTACAGAAAGTCCTTCTTTAAAGTTGGAACGAATAGCCATCTCGAGAATTTCTCCTGAAGGTTTAGCCATCAATCCACGCATTCCAGAAAGCTGACGAATTTGTTCTCTACTACCACGAGCACCAGAGTCCATCATGACATAAAGAGCATTAAATCCATCTTCATCTTCTTGCAAACGAGATTCAACGATTTTTTTGATTCTATCATTAGCCTGTGCCCAAATATCTAACACTTGGTTATATTTTTCAGCATAAGTAATCAAACCACGACGAGCGTTGTCTTCGATTTTTTGAACTTCTTTTTCTGCTTTTTCTACGATACCATATTTTTCTTGTGGTATTTTGATATCTGTAAGAGATATTGTTACCCCAAGTTTAGTAGCATGCGTATAACCTAAAGTTTTAAGATCATCTGCTAAATAAGCAGTTTCTTTAACACCATAAGTACGGTAACATAATGACAATAGTTTTTCTACACGCTTGGAAGTGAGTGTTTCGTTAATATATCCTAATTTTTCAGGAATTACTTGGTTGAAAATCACACGTCCAGGAGTAGTTTCTACCCATTCACCATCAACTTTGTATTGTATCCAATCTTCATAAGCAAAGATTTTTGAATCTACTGCATATAACAATTCTGAATAAGAATCAAACTTTTTGATTTTTTTAGGTTTGTGCAAGAAAGGTTTTGTTAAATGGTAAATACCTAATACCATATCCTGTGTTGGATATACTACAGGGTGTCCGTTCGCAGGGTTAAGAAGGTTTCTACTAGAGAGCATTAATAACCAAGCTTCGATCTGAGCTTCAGGAGATATTGGTACGTGTACCGCCATTTGGTCTCCATCAAAGTCAGCATTATAGGCATGACAAACAAGTGGGTGTAATTGTATCGCTTTTTCTTCAACAAGGATAGGCTCAAATGCTTGAATACCTAATCTGTGAAGTGTTGGCGCACGATTGAGAAGAACAGGGTGATGACTTGCTACATTTTCTAGTATTTCCCACACTTTTTCATGTTCGATTTCTATCAAATGTTTAGCTGCTTTAATATTAGAAACAAATTCTTGTTCTACAAGTTCACGCATCACGAATGGTTTGAATAATTCAAGAGCCATTTGTTTTGGGAGTCCACATTGGTGTAATTTTAGACTAGGTCCGACAATAATTACAGAACGTCCAGAATAGTCTACACGTTTACCTAGTAAGTTTTGACGGAAACGACCTTGTTTACCTTTGAGGATATCAGAAAGAGATTTTAATGGTCTGTCTCCACCACCTGTTACAGGGTGAGCACGACGAGAGTTGTCGAATAATGAATCCGCAGCATCTTGTACCATTCTCATTTCATTTTTGATAATAATATCTGGAGCATTGACTGATTTTAGTTTTTTAAGTCTATTATTTCTGTTAATCAAACGACGATAAAGATCATTAATATCAGAAGTCGCAAAACGACCACCATCTAGTGGAACCATAGGACGTAGGTCTGGTGGTAACACAGGGACAGCATCTAAAATAATCCATTCAGGTTTATTTTTTGATTTTCTAAGATCTTCAATAAGTTCTAATCTTTTGATAATTTTTTTATCACTTTTGTTTTGGTATTCATTAGTAGAACGTAATTCATCTGCTAAAGAATCCAAATCAATATTTCTAAGGATTTGACGTACAGAACCAGCTCCTGAACCAGCAGTAAAAGCTTCTTTATAACGATCTCTATATTCATCGTATTCTTCATCAGTTAATACTTGGTTAGGTTTTAAATCTGTTTCGCCGGGATCAATAACGATATATTTTTCAAAATATAGAATACTTTGAATATGACTAGGAGCAACATCTAATAAAATCGCAATTTTTGAAGGTATAATTCTATAATACCAAATATGCGCAATAGGAGCTACAAGCTCAATATGTCCTGTTCTATAACGACGAACTTTTGCTTCTGTAACTTCTACACCACAACGATCACAAACGATTCCTTTGTAACGGATAGATCTGAATTTACCACAAGAACATTCATAATCTTTTGTTGGTCCAAAAATACGCTCACAAAAAAGCCCATCTTTTTCAGCTCTTAAGGTTCTATAATTTATTGTTTCTGGTTTTAATACTTCACCATGAGATAATGATCTCACTAGCTCAGAACTTGCTAGATTAACGGAAATAGCACCGAATCCTTGCTTATCTTTCATACTTCGTATCCTCTCTAAGAGTTTTAAACTCTACATATTTAATAGTTTTGTCGTGTTTTTTATAACAAAACTATATGAGATGTACTCTCATGTCAAGCATTTCTTTTTCTTTTTCATTTAATGGAACACATTTACCAGCTTTGTCATACACCTGAATATCAAGTGCAAGTCCTCTAAGCTCTTGTATAAGAACATTGAAAGATTCTGGAATACTAGGAGAAGAAACCCTCTTACCTTTAATAATTCCTTCATAAAGACGAATACGTCCATCAGTATCATCTGATTTCACTGTCATCATTTCTTGAAGTAAATTAGAAACACCATAAGCTTCTAATGCCCAAACTTCCATTTCTCCTAAACGCTGACCACCAAAGTTAGCCTTACCACGAAGTGGTTGCTGGGTAACAAGTGAGTATGGTCCAACAGAACGAGCATGTAATTTGTCATCAACCATATGATTAAGTTTGAGAACATACATAACACCAACAAATACTGGTTTTTGGAAATATTCCCCTGTACGTCCATCACGAAGTTTGTATTTTCCAGTTTTGGTAAGTTTTACTTCTTCCCAATACTTTTCAATTTCTTCTTTTGTTTCTCCGTATTTACTACGTTCTTCCATAAGATTTTCTAAGATCTTATTATTAGCAAAGTCTGTTTGTTCATCAATTTGTTCTAAAGAAGCACCTTGGAAGGCAGCACACTGATATTTAACACCAAGTTTTAAGCCAGCCATTCCTAAATATGTTTCGAATAATTGTCCAAGGTTCATACGAGATGGAACACCTAAAGGATTTAAAACAACATCTACAGGCGTGCCATCTGGAAGGAAAGGCATATCTTCTTCACGCATAACTCTAGAGACAACCCCTTTGTTTCCGTGCCTACCAGCAATTTTATCACCAGGTTTAATTTTTCGCTTTTTAGCAAGATAAACTTTGATAAGCTTTAAGACACCAGGAGACAATTCATCTCCATTTTTGATAGTAAATACTTTAACGTCTACTACTACCCCATCTTCCCCATGAGGAACACGTTGTGAAGTATCACGAACATCTTTAGCTTTTTCACCAAAGATAGCATGTAGCAATCTAAATTCAGGAGTTTCTGTAGGTTCACCTTTAGGAGTTACTTTACCAACAAGAATATCACCAGGTTTTACATAAGCACCAACACGAACAATACCATCTTCGTCTAAATTACGAAGAGCATCTTCTCCTATGTTTGGAATTTCTCTTGTAATTTCTTCTGGACCTTGTTTGGTTTCAAGAGCAGGACATTCAAAGACTGTTGTATATATAGAAGTAAAATCATCTTCTTTGATAAGTCTTTCAGACATAAGCACAGCATCTTCATAGTTATATCCATTCCAAGGCATGAACGCAACAACGGCATTTTTACCTAATGCTAATTCACCTTGATCTGTACCAAATCCATCAGCAATAACTTGACCTTTAATAACTTTTTCTCCAACATTAACAATAGGTTTTTGGTTAAAACTTGTATCTTGGTTGGTTCTTCTAAATTTAGAAAGTTTGTAAGCTGTAATTCCTGATTTAGTTTTGAGTTCTACATTTTTAGAGTCTACTTTTGTAATTTCTCCGTCTTCTTTAGCAAGAATAGCAGCACGAGAATCTCTCGCTACTAAATATTCCATACCAGTTCCGACTATAGGAGAATTTCCTCTAAGAAGAGGCATTGCTTGACGTTGCATATTTGATCCCATGAGAGCACGGTTAGCATCATCATTTTCGACAAATGGTATTAAAGCAGCAGATACAGATAAAAGTTGTAAAGCAGAAACGTCCATTAACTGAACTTTACTTGCTGGGACTAGTTCATATTCACCTTTATAACGTACACGAGGGAACTCTTCAGTAATTTTGAAGGTTTTAGACATCTCTACGTTAACAGGAGCGATATACATGTTCTCTTCTTCATTAGCAGAAAGATATACGATTTCTTTAGTGACTTGACCGTCTGTTACGACTAGGTAAGGTGTTTCAAGGAATCCGTAATGATTTACTTTTGCAAAGATAGAAAGAGACACGATAAGCCCAATATTTGGACCCTCAGGTGTTTCGATAGGACAAACACGACCGTAATGAGTATAGTGAACGTCACGAACTTCAAAACCAGCTCTATCTCTAGAAAGTCCACCAGGCCCTAAAGCTGAAAGACGACGTTTATGAGTAAGCTCTGAGATAGGATTAATTTGATCCATAAACTGAGATAATTGACTCATTCCAAAGAAATCATTAATAGAAGACATGATAGGTTTAACATTAATAATATTTTGAGGAGAAAGATCTTCAATTTCTCTTGTTGATAATTTTTCATAGATAGATTTTTCGACAGTAATAAAAGCTGCACTAATCGCATCAACAATAAGTTCACTCACACTACGAACACGACGATTACCTAAATGATCCACATCATCAATTGGAGCTTCTTCATTAGATACAGCAATTAAATGTTTAAGAGTCGCTGAAATATCTTCAAAAGAAAGTGTAAAAGATTCTAAAAGTGCATCTCTATCTTGTTTATCAAATTCTTGATATAATTTCATTACTAATTTATAACGACCAACTTCACCAAGATCATAGTAACGATTGTTAAAGAACATATTATTAAGATCACGTACAATTACGTCAAAAGGAGCTGCTTCACCAGGATGTAGAATACTATAGATTTTTTTAACAGCTTTTTGAATATTATCTTTGGTATCATCTTTTTCAAGAGTATTCACAAGAGCTCTATTTTTCACTAAAGAATCAGCATTAATAATTTTAAGAGAAGCTACACCTTTTTGGAAAAGTTGATTTACTGTGTTAGGGAAGAGTTTATCCATTGCAGAAACAATAGGCTTATCTTCTTCATCAAGAATTGTTTCCCCAACATATTGTCCCACTAATTTAGAAATAGCATCAGAGTCAGAATTAAGAGAAATATCTGTCATTTCAAAGAAACGAGAAACAATATCTTCTACTGTCATTCCTAAAGAAAGAAGTAATGTTGTTACAAGAACTTTACGACGAGAATCAATACGTACATACATAAGATCTTTTTTACTATCAATTAAAAATTCTAACCAAGAACCTTTTTCTGGGACAATTTTAGCTGCAAATTCTTTGTTTTTAGCACCAAAGAGAACCCCTGGTGATTTGTAGATTTGGTTGACAACAACACGCTCTGCACCATTAATAATAAAGGTACCACGATCTGTCATAATAGGGAAGTCCCCTATATAAATATCTTTTTCTTTGATTTCTCCAGTCTTACGATCTATAAGACGGAAAATAACTTTGATAGGAGCACTATAAGTAAGATTTTTATCAAAAGCTTCATCTTGAGAATATTTGAGTTCTCCAATATCATATTGAACATATTCAATAACGATATTTCCATCTGTACTTTCTATTGGAAACACAGATCTAAAAACCCCTTCAAGCCCTTTTAACTCTCTTTTGTTAGAGGCTGCTTCTTCTTGCAAAAATTCTGCAAACGATTCTAGCTGTATCGCTAATAAATCAGGAGCTACCGTTTGAGTTTGAAATTCGGCAAAGGAAACACGTTTGATGATTGGTGCCATAACTTTTCTCCATATAATTTTAATATTACCAAAAGACTTTGATCATCTTTAGGTCGTGAATAACTCACAAATTTTATAAATAAAAACGTATACATACCCCCATCAAGTGATAGGGGTATGTAAATAATGTAATAGTCAGTAGCAAAGATCTAGTAAATAAATTACTATTGAGAAAATCAAATAAAACTATTTAACTTCTACAACAGCACCTGCAGCTTTAAGTTTTTCTGCAATTTGATCAGCTTCAGCTTGTTCGATATCAGCTTTAAGAGGAGTTGCTCCTTTACTTTCAGCCATTTCTTTAGCTTCTTTAAGTCCAAGACCTGTGATTTCACGAATAGCCTTGATTACTTCAATTTTGCTTGCACCAGGATCCATAACAAATACAGATACTGTTGAAGATTCAGCTACAGCAGCAGCTCCGCCAGCACCAGCAGGTGCAGCAGCTACAGTTGCTTGAACATCAAATTCAACTTCAATTTTTTTACGAAGTTCGTTTAATTCTAGAACAGTTAAGTTAGCAATTAAATCAAATACTTTTGTTACGTTATCAGCCATTTTTTTCTCCTATGATATAGAAAGTATTATTAACTTTCTCGGGTATTATACTAAAAGAATATCTTTTAGTTATAAGGTAATTATTACTAAGCCTGTTCTTTTTTTGTCGCAAGAGCTTCGAGAGTTCCGTTGAACATTGAAATAACAGAATTCATTCCACCAGCGATCATAGCGATAATTTCGATACGTCCTGGTAGTTTTGAAAGTTCAATGATTTCCGCTTGAGCATACTCAGTTTTTGCGATCACACCAGCTTTAAATGAAAAAAGCTTGTTTTCTTTTGCAAAATTACCTAGTACTCTAAGAGTAGCCATTGCATCTTCTTTTCCAAGTACAATCATAGTTGATTCTTTAAGATATTCATCCATGCTTGTAATTTTATTTTCATGCAAAGCATGTTTTAGAAGACGATTTTTTATAACCTGAGCTTTTGAATTTACTGCGAACAATTTTCTACGAAGATCATTCATATCTGCAGCGGTTAATCCCTGAAAAGAACAAACCGTAAAACCATCAGCTTCAGCAATATCTTTAACAAGTACTTTTGTTAATTCAATTTTATCTGCTTTTTTTAACATGTTTTTCTCCTACACCGTCACTTTTTTGTAATCAATACTTATAGAAGGACCCATTGTAGAAGTAAGTGTTAATGATTTGATGTATTCACCTTTCAAATCGCTTGGTTTGTTTCTTATAATCAATTGATGAACAGCCAAAATATTTTCAACTAGCTCTTTCTCTGTTTTAGATCCTTTACCAACAACAATATGGAAGTTACCAGTTTTATCTCCACGAATTTCGATTTTACCAGCTTTGAATTCCTTAACAACGCGATCAATTTCAAGTGTTACATTTCCTGTTTTAGGAGAAGGCATTAATTTACGTCTTCCTAATCCAGAAGCTACAACAGCTAAACGAGGCATCATATCAGGTGTTGCTACAACTGCATCAAATTCAAACCAACCACCTTTGATTTTTTGAATAAGATCATCAGAACCTACAAAATCTGCACCAGCATCTTTTGCATGTGTAGCATGTTCTCCTTCAGCAAAAACAAGAACCTTAACTTCTTTACCAACATTATGAGGCATTACTAAAGTGTCACGAATACTATGTTTTTGTTTGATATTAAGATTGTAATGCAATTCAATAGTTTCATCGAATTTTGCATTAGCAAGTTCTTTTATCATTTTTGTCGCATCTTCTAAATTATAAGTTTGAAGTAAATCAAACTTTTTAATATTATCCAATTGACGTTTTGTGCCTTTATAACGGACTCCGTTATGAATAAGTGTACCCATATTACGCCTCCGTCTCAACGCCCATATTTCTTGCAGTTCCTTCAATAATATGCATTGCTGCTTCTACTGTGAACGCATTCAAGTCAGGCATTTTAAGTTCAGCAATCTTACGAACTTGTTCTTTTGTAAGCGTACCGACTTTGTTTTTGTTAGGCTCTGCAGATCCTTTTGGGATCCCAAGCTCTTTAAGAATAAGATTTGAAGCGGGTGGTGTTTTTAATACAAAAGTAAAAGTACGATCTGTATAGATTGTTACTTCCACCGGTACCACAAACCCAGCTTTATCTTTTGTAGCATTATTAAACTGTGTACAAAAATCCATCAACTTTATTCCTTTTGGTCCTAAAGCGGTACCAACAGGAGGAGCAGGGTTAGCCTGTCCAGCTGGGATTTGAAGTTTAACAACACTATCGACTTTAGCATTAGGTGCTGCCATATATAAAACTCCCAGATTTATCTCATTTCTTTGTATATTAATAGTATTAGAAGCCTACACTAACATATAAAGAAATTTAGTTTATTTTTGTTACTTGTTTGTATTCTAATTCAACAGGAGTCATACGACCAAACATCTCTACAGAAACAATCAGCGTTCCTTTGTCTCCATGAATTTCATCAACAGCACCATCAAAATCTTTGAAAGCACCATCATTGATACGAACTTTTTCTCCAATTTCCCAAATATTATTAATATTAGCTTCATAGCCTTTATTAGCAATATCCCCTGTTTTTTCGAAAATATTTCTAACTTCTTCAAAAGTGAGTGGAGCAGGTTTTCTATTTCCACCACCAGCTGTTAAGAACATCCCTACACCACCAATATTTCTAATGTCGGCATAAACAGATTTCCAAGCCATTTCATCTTCTGGAAGATCTAACTCTGCCAAAACATAACCTGGATACATTTTTTGTTTTTGAACAACTTTTTTATTTCTTTTTTCAACAATAATATCTTCTTCTGGAACACGAACATCAATAAGAACATCTCTAAGAGTGCCCCCATTCTTTTTTTCAAGAAGACGAGAATAAACCTTATTTTCAAATCCAGTTTGGACTTGAATTACAAACCAACCTCTAGCCATTA
>CAMQSH010000059.1 GCA_947036575.1 uncultured Brevinema sp.
CTTCAGCTTTTGGAGCAACTTCTTTAGCAGGAGCTTTCGCTTCAGCTTTTGGAGCTGCTTTTTTAGCAGGAGCTTTTGCTTCAGCTTTTGGAGTAGTTTCTTTTGTTTCAGATTTCTCTGTTTTTTTAACAGTAGTTTTTTTAGCAGGTGCTTTTGTTTCTACTGATTCTGCCGCAGCAGTTGTTTCTTTTTTCTCAGCCATTATGAAGCCTCTTAATTGTCGAAAAAGTGATCAACACCTTTCGCCTTACGTCTTTTATTTCCTTTATCATCGATAACATATTCTATACGAACACCTTTATCATTTTTAGGACAATATAACATCACGTTAGACACATGAATAGGAGCTTCTTTTTCCAGAATCGTTCCGTTAGGATGTTCTTTGCTTTTCTTTACTGTCTTTTTTACGAAGTTGACTCCGCGGACAAGAATAGTTTTATCGGAAAGGAATACTTGGAAGACTTCGCCTCTTCGCCCCTTTTCTCTACCGGAAACTACGATAATTTCATCATTTTTCTTAATTTTCACGGTATATCCTCCTAAAACACTTCAGGAGCAAGTGATACGATTTTCATAAAATCTTTTTCTCTCAACTCCCGTCCTACGGGTCCAAAAATACGAGTTCCGCTGGGTTCATTTTTTTTATTCACAATGACTGCAGAGTTGCGGTCAAAACGAATAGCTGAACCATCAGTACGGTTAATTTCTTTTTTGGTTCTAACTACAACAGCTCTCACTACGTCACCCTTTTTAATAGGGGCGTTAGGTGAAACGCTTTTTACGGCTGCTACTATAATATCACCAACTGATGCATATCGACGGCGTGTACTACCAACGACATGAATACATTCGATTACTTTTGCGCCACTATTATCAGCGACATCTAAGCGTGTTCCAAGCATTATCATATAATAATTCCTCCCGTCTTTAGTCCTGGTGCTTATCTAGGACTTCAAGAAGAACCCAACTTTTACGCTTGCTAATAGGTTTTGTTTCACCAATTAGTACTTTATCACCAAGAGCAGAAGCATTCTGTTCATCATGAACCATTAATTTCGTACGTTTCGGAACATACTTTTTATATAAAGGATGTTTTTCACGTGTTATAATAACAATAGTTCTAGATTTGTCCATCTTGTCACTAGCAACCACTCCGGTAAAGGTTTTTTGCTTTGTCATTCTGCTGTCCTTTACTTTTGTTCTTTGAGTTCCGTTTGACGGATCAAAGTATTAATTCTTGCAATAGTTCTTTTCATATCGCGAACTTCCATAATATTCTTAGGTGGTTCGAATTTTGAACGAAAACGAGCATGCATGATTTTGTTTTGCAATTCTATTTTCATTGAAAGAAGTTCTGCTTCTGACAAAGAACGAAGTTCTTGAATTTTAGTCATATTATCCCTCAATTCTCTTGACGAATTTTACCTTAATAGGTAACTTATGTCCAGCAAGTCTGAAGGCTTCTTTCGCTTTGATTTCGTCAATACCTGTTATTTCAAACATGACTTTACCTGGGCGAATAGGAGTGATCCAACCATCTGGAGCACCTTTACCTTTACCCATACGAACCCCTTCACCTTTTCTGGTGTAAGGATGATCTGGGAAGATTCTAATCCAAACTTTCGCTCCTCTTTTGAGGTAACGATTTATGGCAATACGGGCAGACTCTATTTGTCTGTTTGTAAGCCATGCTGCTTCTAAAGCAATCATTCCATAGTCGCCAAAAGAGACCATTTCACCATCATGTACAGGTGAGTGATTAATTTTAGCTCTATGTGGTTTTCTATATTTAACCTTAGATGGCATCAACATGGAGATTTCTCCTCGGCTTATTTTTTGATAATAAAATTATCTAAGACTTATTTCGCTAACCACACTTTAATACCAATGATTCCCATTTGGGTTAACGCTTCCGTTAAACGGTAATCGATATCAGCACTTAATGTGTTAAGAGACATACGTCCTTCTTTGAATTCTTCACTACGAGCGATCTCAGCATTGTTGAGTCGACCGGAGATACGAATTTTAATCCCTTGTGCTCCTGCACGCATTGCATTACGGATAGCTTGTTTAATAGCTCTTTTGTAAGCAATACGACGCTCTAGTTGAGAAGCAATATCTGCTCCTATAATAGCTGCATCAAGTTCTACTTGTTTCACTTCTTTAACTGAAAGGGAGACTTTTTTCGCTCCGATTAGTTTTGAAAGTTTGTTGGCAATTACATCGATCTCAGCACCCTTACGTCCGATCAAAATACCTGGTTTCCCAGAATGAACAGTAACATTAACGAGTCCAGGAAAACGTGCAATTTCTATTTTTGATAAAAACGCTCTCTTATATTCTTTATTAAGAAGAGTACGAATTTTGTAATCTTCCAATACGAATAAAGCTACGTTTTTTTCAGTAAACCAAGTTGATTCACAAGATCTACTTACGCCAACACGGTATCCTACAGGATTTACTTTTTGTCCCATGAATTACTCCTTATTACCCAAGTACAAAGTTAAGTGAGCAGTACCACGATACATACGATCAGCTCTACCACGTGCACGAGGCTTGAAGCGAGCGAATGCAGTACCTTCAGTCACAAAAATTGTTGACACACACAAAGGTGTAGCATCGCCATTCGGATTTTTGTGAAGGAAGTTAGCTCTAGCTGCATGCAATACTTTATAAATCATTTTAGCAGCCTTTTGAGGCATATGATCTAGCATTGCAAGAGCATTCTCTACTTTCATATCTTTGATAAGACGTGCAATACGTCGAAGTTTCATGGAAGAAATTCTTAAGGATTTTGCTTTAGCAACTGCAACAGCATCATTCATGAATTACTCCTTACTTATTTCTTACCAGCTTTTTTTGAACCAGCGTGTCCACGGAATACGCGGGTTGGTGAAAATTCACCTAATTTGTGTCCAACCATGTTTTCGTTTACGTAAACAGGTATAAACATTTTACCATTATGTACTTGAAATGTCAAGCCTATCATTTCAGGAAGAACAGTTGATCGGCGTGACCAAGTTTTAATTGGCTTTGAATTGCCAGAAGCAATTGTATCTTGAACCGCAGACACTTTCTTATATAAAGAAGCATCAATATACGGCCCTTTTTTAATTGAACGTGCCATATTTCCTCCGGCCTATCTCTTTCTCTTAGAAACAATATAACGATTAGACGTTTTCGTTTTCTGACGAGTACGATACCCTTTAGAAGGAACACCGGTAGGAGAAGTAGGTTTTTTATAACCTTTCTGTTTACCACGTCCACCACCATGAGGGTGATCATGTGCGTTCATGGCTACACCACGAACTGTTGGACGCCAACCTAGATGACGTTTTGCTCCAGCACTACCGTAAACAATATTCAATCTTTCTGCATTTCCAACTTCACCGATTGTTGCCATACAACGAAGGAGAACCATTCTTATTTCTCCTGAAGGGAGACTTAAAAACGCATAGCCGTTTTCTTTACCGTCTAGTTTTGCACTAGTTCCAGCTGAACGAGCCATTTGTCCACCTTTGCCAGGTTTCATTTCGATGTTGTGAAGAACTGTACCAACAGGGATATTCTCAAGAAGCATTGCGTTTCCGACTTTAACTTCTGTTTGAGCTCCTGACATGATACGATCCCCAACTTTCAAACCGTTAGGTGCTATGATATAAGCTTTTTCTCCATCTTGATAATGAAGAAGTGCAATACGTGAGCTACGATTTGGATCGTATTCTATAGAAAACACTTTTGCTTCTATATCCCATTTTTTACGCTTAAAATCAATTGCACGGTACAATTGTTTGCTTCCGCCACCACGATGACGAACAGTGATACGTCCTTGACTATTACGTCCATTACCTTTCCCACGAAGGGTCATAGTAATAAGGGATTTCTCAGGTTCTGTTTTCGTGATTTCTGAATAATCAAAAGACACTCTATGGCGAAGTCCTGGGGTAGTTGGTTTAAATCGTTTGATACCCATTATTAGCCTCTTACTTCAAGAAATCAATCGTACCTTTTTTCACACTTACAACAGCTTTTTTATAGCGTTTTGTGAATCCAGGACGTGATATTTTTTTTGTTCTGAAGTTTTTATTTCTAGGTTTAACAATTAATGTATTAACCTTTTCTACTTCAACTCCGTAATAACTTTCTATAGCTTTTTTAATCTCAATTTTGTTTGTAGTCATTGAGACTTCAAATACATATTTGTTGAGATTAGAAAGTTTAGAACTTTTTTCTGTTAGGATCGGTCTGATCAAGATTTCACTTACTACCATTTTTGACCTCTCTCTAGTTTGATCATACCAGTATATTTTTCGTCAAACTTACGAAGTGCAGCTTCTGTCATGATTACTTGTTTTGCATAAAACAGAGGTAGGATATCAATAAAATCGACTCCATAATAAGCTGTTTTTGGCAAGTTAGCACAAGCTTTTAACATTTCTGCATTGTAGTCAACGTCGACAACTACAGTACGACCTTGTACAGATTCAAGATTATGTTCTAATAAAGCTTTAAAACTTTTAGTCTTTGAATCTTTTAATTCTAAAGAATCCACAATTTTTAATCCACCTTTACGGTAGAGTTCTGCAATAACATAAACATAAGCGTTAGCTTTTTGTTTTTTGTTAATGTGTTGTGTATAGTCTCTAGGTTTTGGACCAAAAGTGACACCACCACCTCTTAAGAGAGGGGAGTAGCTAGAACCACGACGAGCTCTACCGAGTCCTTTTTGGCGGAAAGGTTTTGCACCTGTTCCCTTAACTTCAGAACGTGTTTTTGTAGATGCTGTACCTTGTCTTTCATTTGCAAGACGAGCTACAACAACTTGGTGAACACATTTACCAGAAGCATTTTCCCAAATATTTGATAGTTCTATTTCTCGAACTTTTTTTTGCGCGTTATATACATCAAACTTCATAATTACCCCTTTATTGCGTCACGAACAGTAACATAACTTTGTTTGCTGCCGGGCACAGATCCTTCGATAAATAGAAGCTTTCTTTCTGTATCAATACGTAAAAGTCTTTGACTTAAAACAGTAACTCTTTCGTCACCCATGTGTCCAGGCATTTTTTTACCTTTAATAACACGAGCTGGGAAAGTACACTGTCCAATAGAACCAACACGACGGTGAGTTTTGGAACCATGACTGGCAGGTCCTCCACCGAAATTCCAACGCTTCATAGCACCTTGGAATCCTTTACCTTTTGAAATAGAACTGACGTCAACTTTTCCTAAAGATCCTAGAACTTCTTCATAACCTTTACCTTGATAAGGTGTAATATCTTCAACACGAATTTCAGAAACAAATTTAGGTTTCCCTAACACATCACTTTTTTTCGTTGTTTTGAAATCACAACCTAAGATAACTGCATTGTACCCATCTTTTTCGACAGTACGAAATCCTAAAACATCTGTATCAGAAAAATCAATAACAGTTGCACCACAAAGAGCACCTTTGTTATCATATAACTGAGTCATACCGAGTTTTTTCCCGATAATTCCGACTGTCTTAGCCTTCATTGTATATCCTCTAAATTGCTTATTGCTTGATTTCTACTTCAACGCCAGCTGGCAATTGAAGTTCGGACAAAGCATTTATTAGTTCCGTAGTAGGTTCAAAAATATCGATTAATCTTTTATGCGTACGCACTTCAAATTGTTCTCTAGCATTTTTGTCTACGTGTGGTGAACTCAATACTGTATATTTTTTAATATGAGTTGGAAGGTGGATAGGACCTGCGATCCTACCACCTTTACTTTTCACTGATTCTACTATAGATGCAGCTGATTGTTCAATCAACGCTGTTTCGTAAGCTTTTAATCTCACTCTGATTCTATTCACGATGTGAAACCTCTTTTATGTTATTCCACGATCTCAGTTACAACACCAGCTCCAACAGTACGTCCGCCTTCACGAATAGCAAAACGCATTCCGTTTTCGACAGCAATAGGAACGATAAGTTCTATTGACATTTGTATGTTGTCCCCAGGCATAACCATATCTGCACCTTTGATGTCTACGATGTTACCTGTAACGTCAGCAGTTCTAATATAGAATTGTGGTCTGTATCCTTTATGGAAAGGAGTTTTACGTCCACCCTCTTCTGCTTTAAGCACATAGACTTCAGCATTGAAAGTTTTGTGAGGTGTAATTGATTTAGGTTTAGCTAAAACCATTCCACGACGAACAGCATCTTTATCGACACCACGTAATAAAATACCAGCATTATCCCCAGCTTCTCCTCTGTCAAGTTGTTTACGGAACATTTCAACACCAGTACATACTGATTTTCTTGTATCTTCGTAACCGATGATTTCGATTTCGTCTTGGATTTTCACAACACCACGTTCAATACGTCCTGTTACTACGGTACCACGACCAGAAATTGAGAATACATCTTCAACTGGCATTAAGAAAGGTTTGTCCAATTCACGAACTGGATCTTCAAAGAAGGTGTCCATTGCATCTACAAGTTCTTGGATACATTCTGTTTGTCCGTTTTCTAAAGCCCCACGAGCGGAACCACGAATAACAGGCACATCATCACCAGGAAATTTGTAAGCGCTTAATAATTCACGAACGTCCATTTCGACTAAGTCAATAAGTTCTGCATCTTCAGCATCTATCATATCAACTTTGTTGATGAAGACCATCATTGCAGGAACGTTAACCTGACGAGCTAAAAGAACGTGTTCACGAGTTTGAGCCATCACGCCGTCTGTAGCAGCAATAACTAAAACAGCTCCGTCCATTTGAGCAGCACCAGTGATCATATTTTTGATATAATCCGCGTGTCCAGGACAGTCAACGTGAGCATAGTGACGTTTTGCTGAAGAGTATTCAACGTGAGCAGTATTAATGGTAATTCCACGAGCTTTTTCTTCAGGAGCTCCATCAATTTCTTCGTATTTTTTTGCATCAGCTTGACCTTTTGAAGCAAGGTAAGTTGTGATTGCGGCAGTAAGAGTTGTCTTACCATGGTCAACGTGACCTAGTGTTCCCACGTTTAAATGTGGTAAAGAACGATCAAATGTAGCCATTGAATCCTCCAGCCTATCGGCATATATTTTATTTTTGTGCTATTTGTTAATACTTTTAAAAATAGCCTTAATTTTTTGTTTTAGAAATTACTTTCTAATATCATCCCAGAAGTTTCTAGGAAGTGGTTCGTAGTGAGCAAATTCCATTGAATATGTTCCACGACCTTGAGTCATAGAGCGAATGTCAGTTGCATAACCAAACATTTCTCCTAAAGGAACAAAACATTCTATTTCTTTTGCACCATGCTTTGATTCAGTACCTGTGATCTTAGCACGACGACCTGAAAGGTCACCCATTACAGACCCTTCGTATCCATCAGGAGCGATAGCAAGAACTTTCATCATTGGTTCTAAAATAATAGGGTTTGCTTTATTCATAGCAGCTTTCATTGCCATAGATCCAGCAAGTTTGAATGCTAGTTCAGAAGAGTCAACATCATGGTATGATCCTTCATATAAACGAACTTTCACGTCTACTACTGGGAAACCAGCTAAAACGCCACTTGCAAGTGATTCGCGACAACCTTTTTCAACAGCAGGAATATATTCTTTTGGAATTTTTCCGCCTTTGATATCATCAACGAATACAAATCCTGCTCCCAATTCTGAAGGTTCGATCTCGATCACAACGTGACCATATTGTCCCTTACCACCAGATTGTTTTGCATATTTGAAATCTTCACCTGCTTTACCTGTGATTGTTTCTCTATAAGCAACTTGAGGTTTACCAATATTAACTTCAACCTTATGTTCTCTTTTAAGTCTATCACAAATAATTTCTAAGTGAAGCTCTCCCATACCAGAGATGATAGTTTGTCCTGTTTCTTCGTTGGAAGCAACTCTGAAAGTAGGATCTTCATCTTGTAGTTTGCGGAGACTTTCGCCAAGTTTGTCCATATCTTCTTTAGTTTTTGGCTCTACAGCAACAGCAATAACTGGTTCTGGAAAGTCAATCGCTTCTAAAAATAATGGTGCGTTCATAGCAGTAACACTATCACCAGTGATGGTGTCTTTCATACCAGCGATACCAATGATATCACCAGCGTTTGCTACTTCTACTTCTTCTCTTTTGTTAGCATGCATACGCATGATACGAGAAATTCTTTCTTTTTTATCTTTATTCACATTATAAACATAAGATCCTTTTTCAAGAACCCCAGAATAAATACGAGCAAATACCAACTTACCAATATATGGATCAACCATAACTTTAAAGGCTAACATTGATAAAGGGTCTTTATCTTCTGGCTTTCTAACTTCCTCTTTACCGTCAGGGGTTATTCCTACCATAGGTGGAATATCTGTTGGTGCAGGAAGATAAGCATTTACACCGTCTAATAATGGTTGAATTCCTTTATTCTTGAGCGCTGCTCCACAGAACACCGGATACATACGACCATCAATAGTCATTGCTCTGATACCAGTTTTAATTTCTTCTACAGTGAGTTCTTCACCTTCGAGGAATTTATGCATAAGATCATTGTTAGCTTCTGCAATAACTTCTACAAGATTGTGATGCCATAGTTCAGCATCTTCTTTCATGTTTTCAGGGATTTCAGCAGTTACATATTGAAGATTGTCGTCTTTATCTTCCCAGATTAAAGCTTTCATCTCAACAAGATCTACAACACCTTGGAATTTTTCTTCAGATCCAATAGGGATTTGAACAGGAGTTCCTTTAACACCTAATTTTTGTTGCATAGAGTCAATAGACATAAAGAAGTCCGCACCCATTTTGTCCATTTTATTCATGAACGCTAAACGTGGAACATTATATTTATTTGCTTGTCTCCAAACTGTTTCGGATTGAGGCTCAACTCCAGCCGCAACGTCAAACACAGCTACAGCTCCGTCTAACACGCGAAGGGAACGCTCAACTTCAGCAGTAAAGTCAACGTGTCCTGGTGTATCGATAATATTGATTTTAATATCATCCCAGTAACAAGTAGTAGCAGCAGAAGTAATTGTAATACCTCTTTCCTTCTCTTGTTCCATCCAGTCCATTTCGGAAGCACCTTCATGAGTTTCCCCAATCTTATGTGTTTTACCGGTGAAAAATAAGATACGCTCTGTGATGGTTGTTTTACCAGCATCAATATGAGCAGCAATACCTATATTTCTTAATTTATTCTTTGGATACTGTTTTTCAGCCATTATTATAACCTCTTATTACCACTTATAATGAGCAAAAGCACGGTTAGCCTCAGCCATTTTAAGTGTATCAGTACGTTTCTTAATAGTAGATCCGCTATTATTAAAAGCATCCACTAATTCTTTACCTAACTTTTCACTCATAGAATGTTCTCGTCGCTTTCTTGCAAAATCAACAAGCCATCTAAGCGCTAAAGCCAACTGACGTTCAGCACGAACATCAATAGGTACTTGATAGGTAGCCCCACCAACACGTCTTGATTTAACCTCTACTGGAGGTTTAATATTATTAAGCACTGTTTCGAAAGCTTCCAATGCTGGAGTTTCTGTTTTTTCAGCTAAGAAATCCATTGCAGAATATACAATAGAAGTCGCTAAACTTTTTTTACCATCTAACATGACACGATTGACAAGTTTGGTAACCAAAACACTATTGTGTTTTGCATCTGGAGACAAAGGACGAAAATGTCCTTTCGCTTTTTTTCTTGGCATACAAAGGCCCCTTCTGTTATTCGCCAATTAGCAAACTGCTTCAACGATGTTCATTATTCAAGTAACACAAACATCATTTACTCAGAGTTATAATTAACATAATTGTTTTCCAGCTTTTCACTAGAACGTCAGACCACAGTCTGATATCGAATTAAAGATCCTAATTCTTAGGACGCTTAGATCCATATTTGGAACGACCTTGCTTACGATTATCAACACCCATTGAATCGAGTGTACCACGAATGATATGATAACGCACACCTGGTAAGTCTTTTACACGACCACCACGGATAAGAACAACAGAGTGTTCTTGCAGATTGTGTCCAATACCTGGAATATAAGCAGTTACCTCAACACCGGTAGTAAGACGCACACGAGCAATCTTACGAAGAGCGGAGTTTGGTTTTTTAGGAGTCATCGTTGTTACACGTGTACAGACCCCTCTTCTTTGAGGATTGGACTTAAGAGCAGGAGATTTTGTTTTTTTCTCAACTGTCTTACGACCAAATCGCACTAACTGGTTAATAGTAGGCATCGAGCAAACCTCTTTCTTAAATTAAGCTATTACACTTTTTTATATAATTAATAACGATCTATCAAATAGATCTTAATATTGTAGCATGAAAAAATGTTTTTGTCAAGCTATTTCCAAGAAATAACAAGTTAAAACAAAAATTTATTGCTAAAATTTCCTAACAAAGAAGTCACACTTTTCTGGAATTTGGTTTTTATTTCCTAAGTATCAAACTTAAAAAACGCTTTCAATAGACAGTGCCAGAATATATCTTTGAAAGATTCTCATAAAGGTTTTTATTACCCTTA
>CAMQSH010000060.1 GCA_947036575.1 uncultured Brevinema sp.
TACTAGAATTCGTGCTAAAGAAATATTTGAACGTGGGATAAGACCTACCCCAGGTCGGACAAGACCTTATGACAGAATGGTTGCTCATACTGTATATTTATTATTTGCAAGTTCAAGTAATAAATAAAATTAACATCTATTGTCCTACTATTGACTTAATGATAAATTTTATTTATAATAAAAAAGAAATGGCACTCTATAAGGGAGATTATATATGAAATATTTTTTACTATTATTACTAATTTTTACAAATCTAACTGATGTATATAGTCAACAACAAAGAAGAAGAAATAACAGACAAGGATCTGCTGCTGCAAGAAATCGTAGTAGAGCTAGAAAACCAGCACCCAAACCAAAAATTGCTAAAAGACCTCCAAGAAAACAACCTTTCATTTTACTAACTAGTAATTACCAAACATGGGGAACTTTTCTTTCTACTCCTGAGGGTGGAAAAATTAACTATTCTGCTGTTTACTATAATAAAGCAACACGTAAGTTTTTTTATGCTAGAATGGATGAAGTTTCAAACATCCAGTATACTTTTATTCCTTCCCAAAATTCAGAAACCCTTGTAGACCCTTCTATAGAGGAAGAAACCTTATTATATGTTGGAAATCTAAAACCAAATCAAAGAATCTTAGTTAATACCAATAGAAATAAATTTTATATGAAAACACTTACTCCAATTACAGACGATACCTATCTAGATAATGGAGATAATGTATTTCCCAATACATTGCCTGTATTTCCTCTACTAAATACTCTCTATGAAGTACAATATACAAATACAAATGGAGAATTATTTAATCGTATTCTTTCAGACAAAGGTAGATTACGTTTATTAGGAAAACCTCCTCAAAATATGCAAACAATTCCTAGTCCTATATTAGGTGTTCCACAACCTCAAAGACAACAAAGACAGAGACAAGGACAGAGACGTCGACGTCGATAAAAATATCAAATATTTTAAAATTAGTAAAAAAGCTCTCTTTCGAGAGCTTTTTTTGATTGTTTTTGACTATTCCTTATTATCTATATATATTTTATATAGATAATATAAGGAGTTTAATATGCTTAAAATTATATTAATTATAGCTTGTGCATTAATGCTTAGTGCCTGTGAATCTACCGATTTTTGTCAATATGATATTTTAGATAAAACTAATGTCATTAGTGTTTCTCAATCATGAAGACTAAAATTACTATATTATGTATTTTCTTGCTCAGTTTTGCCTATTGTCAATTAGGAATAACCTCAGATTATACAGGTGGCATTACCCAAACAACTCTCATTGGTAGTACTTGGCAAGAAATTAATACTGATTTTGATGGAACATATAGACGATGGTTTTTTATGGATAGCAAACAAGTAGTCAACTCTCTTCGTGGTGTTACCCTAAATTATGACTGGGAACCTTACGAAATCAATGGTACTGTCAATCCTAACCCTCAAAATCAAGCAGTGTTTAGACTAAAAAGTAATTCTCCTGGTGGTGTGTTATACCAATATATGCTTGTATGGTTTATCAATGCTGAAGGAACTTCTGCAGTCTTTCAAGTATATACAACCCCCCAAGATGTCACGAGATATCTTGTCAATGTACAACATTCTGTATCTGGACCTAATTTTAACAAAATTATTGTCCCATAAGGGTCAATAGGAGTCATTATGAATAAAATATTATTAAGTGTATTAATATTATTAAATATTAATATTTTTGGGTTATCAGCTGAACAAGAATTCAAAAATCAAATTCAAGGTAAAACCATTATCGGAAAATCCATAAAAGGAAGACAAGCAATTTATACTTTCTCTCAAAATGGTAATAATGTCTTACTAAGACAAAGTGGAACTTTCAACCATGAATTCATAAAAATGTGTGGTAATACAGCTATCTATAAAGAATACCGTCTTTTTGATGTCTACTACACAGCTTTTCAAATTGATGGAAATAAGGTATATGTTACTAGTAATGATGTTGTTGGTGGACTAAAAATAGATAAATACAAAGATATCCCTCAGCAAGTAGCTCAAGCATTACTCAATAATGCTCTTATATTTGTATTCCAATAATTATTATAAATTATTTATTTTTCAATAACTTCATCTAAGAGACGTCTAATAGCTCCTAATTGCCCAGCTTTGTTTCCTGTTTTTGCGATAACAACATCAGACTTAAATCCTACAGGAAGATAAGAACGAACCCTAGGAAGAAGCAAATCTAATAAAGCTTGATTTTGAGCTGAAACTCCACCACCTAAGATTACAGCTTGAGGATTGAGAATACAAATAGCATCTGCAATTCCTCCTGCTAATTTATCTGCCCATTCGTCCAATACAAGAGTAATTCTTTCATCTACAAGATATTGATCAAAAATCCATTTTCCATCAATAAGGTCAATTTGATCTACAGGCATACTTCTAGCTATTCTAACGGTATCTTGCACTCGACGTACAAGAGCTAAAGTAGATGCTTCTTTTTCCCAAAATACTGTTCCACCTTTATTAGATCGGATATATCCAATTTCTCCTGCCTGAAAACCAGCTCCATAATAAAGTTTATCATTAATAACTATTCCACTACCTATCCCTGTCCCCATAGCAATACAAATAAAAGTATGATAATTCTGACCTGCACCGAGCCATTTTTCACCTAAGGCAGCACAATTAACATCATTATCCACTACAACAGGGATTTTTAAAACATTTTCTAAGGCATCTTTTACGACTACCTCATGCCAACCTTTAGGCATATTGAAATTAGCCCACAAAGCTTTACCCTCAAAAGGATGAATCACTCCAGGACAAGCAATTCCTATCCCTTGAATATTATGATTTTTTTTATATTCTTCTGCAACCTTGATTATTTTTTGTAATAATTCATTTGAATCTGTCGAAGCTGTTGGAAAACTTCCTTCTACGGACATATTTCCATTATTATCAATCAATGCATATTTTACACTAGTACCACCCAAATCTATACCTAAAAAATTCATAAATCACTCCTATGTTATTTTAATAAATCACTCTATTCAAAATTAATTTTACTTACTTATATTATATATAAATTTCAATTTAAAACAAGTATTAAACAATATTTTAAGAATATTTTATTGTAGAGACTTGACTATTTGCTTAAAGTACGTTATACAATATATATATTCTATAAAAATTAGGAAATGTTATGAAACAAAAATTATTAGCTTGTGATGTTGATGGAACATTAATACAAAGTCATGAGCAATTTATTAGCCAAGAAGATCTTAATGCTATCAAAAAATTCAGAGAAGCTGGACATTTATTTACTTTATGTACTGGACGTACCTTAATATGGATTCTTCCCCTATTAGAAAAATTTGAAATACAAACTGATGGACTTATTTTATGCAATGGTTCTATGCTCTACAAAACAAATCCTAATTCCCTACTAGATACTACAGAATTAGAAAATAATAGTATTCCTAATAAGATAGGATTAGAAATTCTTGAATATTTTTATTATTTAAAAGAATATGTCCTCTATTGGGATGATGGAAATACAACTTATGAAATAGAAGATAGATTGTTATCACGAGTTTCTACTATTGTTCAAGAAAATTATTCTATTCATATCAATATTAAGGAAGCCTTAAAATTAACTGCTAATTTTGTTACCATAGGTGTAACCCCTATGTCTTGTAGTGTTGAAGATGCAGAACAAGTCAAAAAAATTGTTTCAGAAAAATGGGGCGATCATGTTGATACTTTTAGAAACCAATATTTCATTGATGTTGCACCAAAAAACTCTTCAAAAGGAAGTGGTATTAAAAATTTTCAGTCTTATTTATCCAATAATGTCGATATTTATGGCGTAGGCGACTCCTTTAACGATTTACCAATGTTCGAAACCGTAGGAAAATCAAATGCTTTCCTCATGGCAAATGGAGAAACTTCGCTAGCTTCTTATACATCTAATACTGTTAAAACAGTTGCAGAATGTATTGATATTATTTTATCACAATAATTATAAAAATCGGAGAATTATTATGTATTCCTTAAAAGAATTATATCGTAGTGGATTAGGCCCTTCGAGTTCCCACACAATAGGACCATTTCGTGCTGGAAATATTTTTAGAGAAAAAAATCCTAGTACAGCTAGTTTTCGTGTCATCTTACAAGGTAGTCTTGCCGCAACAGGGATAGGACATTTTACTGATAAAGCATTAGAAATGGCTTTCGCAGAACATCCTTTAGAAATAGTTTGGAGAGATGATATCTGGCCTGAGCAACACCCTAATGGTATGGTTTTAGAAGCTTTGGATAATAATGCTCAAATAATTGATACTTGGAATGTTTTTTCTGTCGGTGGTGGAGCTTTAGTTGATGCTGGAAAAGATATTAATGCGGGGGAACATTGTTTTCCTCATAATCATTTATCTGAAGTTATGGACTACTGTGCTCAACATAATTTGACAATACCTGAATATGTTGAAAAATTTGATTCAGAAGATATTTGGGAGTATCTAGAAGGTATGCGTGTCGCTATGATGCAATCTATCACTAATGGATTAGAAATTACTGAAAAAATAATTCCTAATACACCACTTAAGTATGCCTATAAAGCACCTGAAGTATACAAAAAAGCATCCCTAGAATTAAATGCTGCTATTAGAGAAAATGGATTGCTTTCTGCTTATGCCTTAGCTGTATCTGAGCAAAATGCCTCTATGGGAATTGTGGTAACTGCCCCTACCTGTGGATCTTGTGGTGTATTACCAGCAGTCTTACGTTATTTACAAGAAACTTATAATAAAACAGATAAAGAAATTTGTAAAGCTCTTGCTGTTGCTGGTATTTTGGGATTAGTTGCAAAACATAATGCTTCTATTTCTGGAGCAGAAGCTGGTTGTCAAGCTGAAATTGGTGTTTCTTGTTCTATGGCTGCAGGAGCTGCTGCTTATTTATTAGGTTATGACATCTATCATATTGAAAATGCAGCAGAAGTAGCAATGGAACATCATCTTGGAATGACTTGTGATCCTTTAGGGGGTTATGTTCTAATTCCTTGTATTGAACGTAATGCTACAGCAGCTGTTCGTGCTCTCCAATCAGCATATTATGTATACCTTACAGGAGCAGAACACCTTATTACCTATGATGAGGTTCTCCAAACGATGATAGAAACTGGTAAAGATATGAAAGATTCCTACAGAGAAACATCAATAGGTGGTCTTGCTAAATACTATAACAGAAAATTAAAAGAAAATAATGCCTTTACCCCTATACAATCTAGTAAGGGTAATTGCTAACAATTATTTAAAAGAAAAAATATTAATCACAAATACTTAATACTATATAAGGAGCATATTATGATTCAAATGAATGAAGTTTTAGGGATTGTTCTAGCAGGTGGTCAAGGAACACGCCTTGAGCCTTTGACTAGTCAACGATCCAAACCAGCAGTACCCTTTGGAGGACGATATAGAATTATCGATTTTCCTATCACTAACTGTATTAATTCTGGAGTAGGCAAAATATTTGTTCTTACTCAATTCCACTCAGCATCATTAAATCAACACATTACTCAAACATATAAATTTGATTTATTTCACGATTCTTTCGTAGATATTATTGCTAGTGAAGCATCAAAAGGACTCACAAATGGTGGCTTTTCTCAAGGCACTGCGGATGCTGTTAGAAAAGGCATGAAACACTTAAAAAGTGTCAGAAATGCTACTAATGCTCTTATTTTAGCAGGAGATCAACTGTATAGAATGGATTTTAATACGCTACGTAGTATTCACTCTGATTGTAATGCTGATCTTACTTTAGGAGTAGTTGCTGTCGCTAGATCTGCTGCGGATGCTTTTGGTATTGTCAAAGTTAATGATCAAAATCAAATTGTTGATTTTTGGGAAAAACCTGGTGATACCAAACTTGATCCAGAATGGTATGTTTCCGAAAAATTACAAAAACAATATAATATTCCCAAAGATTATGTTTTTGCATCTATGAGCATATACCTTATCAAACTAGCACTATTAGATCAAATATTAATAGAAAAACCTGAGATGATGGATTTTGGTAAAGAAATTATTCCTTATATTATCCAAAACTATCAAGTACAATTTGCTGTTCATTCAGGATATTGGGAAGATATTGGAACTTTAGATAACTTCCATAAAGCAAATTTAGATCTTACTTTTGAAACAAATGGTTTTGATCTTTATAGTTCTGATTGGCCAAACCTTACCCGTCCAAGTTTACTACCTCCAACATCTCTTAAAGACTGTACTATTACAGAATCAATTATTGGGGATGGTTCTCGTTTAGATAAATGTTCTATCAAAAATTGTGTGATTGGTCAGAGAGCTATTATTAAATCAGATAGTAAAATAGAAAACACTGTCATCATGGGTGCCGATTGGATGGAAACACCAGAAGAAAAAGCAAAAAATATAGAAAACAAAATCCCTGATATTGGTATTGGAAGTAATTGTGTTATCAACAAAGCTATTATTGATAAAAATTCTCGTATAGGAAATAATGTAACACTTCTAAACAAAGAAGGGCTGAACGAAGTCTATGCTGATAATTATGTCATAAGAGATAACATTATTATTATTCCTGCAAAAGCTATTATACCAAACAATTTTACCCTTTAATAAGGATAAGTTTATTTTTCAAATTATTTATATAAGTTATTTTTCATAAAAGTATTGAGTTTTTTTAATAATAATCGATACTTAAAAGAAAAATAACTTATTTTTTAAGAGGTTAGATATTTTATATGAATACTATGGAACATACTGGAATCAATTCTTTATCTATGAAAGAGCGTAAAAAATTAAGTAATAGTATACTTATTAAAATGCATCTATTTTTATTTTTTATTATAAACCCAATAACAATGTTACAAGAATTTTTTGTATTACCTTATATTATTGACATTGACAATCTTAATACACCTGTATTACAGGCTATTCAAATGTATTTTCAAACACACTATATTACCCTAACCTACCTCATTCTTATTATATTAACTCATATAGGAGTTTCTACGTTCCACAAATCTTACTTTAAGTATCTTATGACAGGAGAAGGTCTTGAAAAAATAAAAGAAGATATTATCAATCCTATTCCATTAATGATTTATTTTTTAGTAATTCCCAATGTTTGTAATACTATTAATTTAATTTTAGATTTTGAATATATTTCTTCTTTTCCAAGTGTTAGTTTAACTCATTTTTTTTCATTTAAAATGATTTGGCAAGTTTTTTCTTGTATGCTAACTATCTTCTTTTTCTTTCGTGTCAATAAACCTCTAAGAGATACTTTAGGACTTTATACCTTCCCTCCAAAGCAAAGAACAATTTTTTCTGTCGTCAAAGATGTTCTTATTCTTTTTTTACAACTTCTTTGTTTTATCCTTGTAATTCTTGAAATATTCAATCTTTTAGATCAAGGATTAATTAATAATGTATCTAACTCTTATGTTAACTTTGTCTTAGCTTGGGGGGTTTTTGTATTCTTCTTTTGTGTTATATATGCTAACATATTACTTTTGTGTCAGCAAAATATTAATAATAGTATTAAACAATTTATATACCAAAATGTTAGAAGGCTGGTAAATGATGGTAATTTAAGTATTCAAAATACTTATTATGAACAAAATGCTTTAGGTTCATTTGTGTCTGAATATAATAAGTTTACAGATCATCTTAAAACAGATATCATCCAAATTAATTCTTCTATAAAAGTTCTTCATGAAGAAAATGACACATTAGTACAAAACACTTCTGAATTGATAGCTGCCTTAACACAACAAGAAATAAATGTAACTCAAATGAATATTGCGACTAATAATACAGGAGCTACGGTACGATATCTACTTACCGAAGTCGGTAAACAATCTGAGGTCTTAGATAATGAGCAAGAAAATTTGAACAATCTTATAGAAGGTTCAAATAATATTAGAGAAACATTTAACCTTATTATTGAAGAGCATAAACTCAGTCAAATATCCAATGATGAAGCACTCACTGCTGTGCAAAACTCTCTAGAAAAAAGTGAATTAATGAATACTCATATTATTAATATCCATCAACAAATTAAAACTGCAGGTTTAGAAACAGCTGTTATTGATGATATATTAAATGTTATTAAAAATCTTTTAGAACAAACCAACCTTCTTTCTATGAGTGCTGCTATTGAAGCTGCTCATGGAGATACATCAAGAAAAGGATTCTTTTTAGTTGCAGAAGAAATTAGAAAATTAGCTCAAATGTCTCAAGAATCTGTAGGAAAAATAGCATTGAGACTCTCTTCTATTAAAGATTGTATTAATGAGGCTTACTACATTTCTAAAGAAAGTATAAATTTATCTAGTTCTAGTATTAGAACAAGTGAACAATTAAAAACTTCTATTTCTCAGGTTTCTATGAAAGCTGTTAATTTATCTGAAATTACAGAACAAGCAGATCCTATTACTATTAAACAAAATGAATTGATTTTACAATATCAAACAACAATAGAAGAGATGAAGAATTTTTTACAACATTTAGTAAGAGAGCTAAAAACAGAAAGTGCTAGTGCCATTCTTATGTCTTTAAATTTTAGGTCCATGATTAAAAATTTCAAAGAAGGTCGTTCCTCTTTGTATCACATTGAAACAGGTGTTGAAAAATTAAGTGTCATTGAAAGACATTTAGAACAGATCCTTCAAGAATTTACACTAGAAGATACTACTATAAATAAAATAAACGAGTAATATTATGAATAAAATACATCAAGTCTCTTTTACTATTCCACAAATTGAAATACACAAAAAATATATAATGACAGTAATTATAAAATTAACGATTCTACAATTATTATTTTTTTTACCTTTACATATTTTTGCCCTTTATAGTTGGAATTATCTAGCTTCTATTGAATTCTATCAATTTGGATTAGAGCGTGTCCTATACCTCATATTAAATTTATCAACAGATGTCCCTTTTACCTCTTATAAAATACCAGGTTTTAGTTTTATTATGTTATTCCTTGTTCATGTTTTGCAATTAGCTATCTATTTGATACATATCCAACCAGTTTTTAAATTTTTAACAACTGGTACTTATACTAAAGACATTAATAAATGTTTATTTAAAGGATTCTTTAACTCTTGTTGGCCTTCTTTAATTATATTATGTACTAATTTTGTTAATTTAAAAGAATCTGTTTCTTATTTAGCTGACCCTCTTTTATATGTTATCACTGATTTTTTATATGTTTGTGCTATTTGGTTTGTTTTTTCTTATCTCTTTGTACAAATTGGTAAATTATTTATTCTTCCTATACAAAAAATTGTACAAACCCATCATATGAATCTTCAAGAAATTGACCCTATAGAAAATTCTTATTTTTATTTTCCTGCTATCATTTCTTTTATACTATATCTATCTACTTATATACGAATTAGTTATTATATAAGAAACTATATTTATAAAAATCCTTTAGAGACTTTATATGGACACCTTCCAGCTGTCTTTATATTTATTACGATTTTGACGACTATTCTTTTAGCATTTTTTGTGTTTTTAATGTATAAAGAAACTACAGTTATTGAGCCTCTTAAAAATCAATTCTCTTCTTTTTCACGAGGTGTTGTTGATCTCACTATTCGTTTTAATATTAACAATAGAAGTTTTATAGGGGTTATTACCAGTTGGATAAATAAATTTTTACAAAAATTTCAAAATCAAATGATATCTCTTCAAGGATTTATCTTAGAACTTGGTAATACTAATAAACAAATTAAATCAAATCTAGATAGTATTATTACTAATACTATAAAAGATAAAAAAGAGATCTCACCTATTCAAAAAGCTGTTACACAAATTTCTACAGGAATGCAGGCTCTTGTTACTTCTGTAAAAGATCGTTATGAAGAAACTACTAATAATTTAAAAATCATTCATGCTATTTCTGAAGGAATTGATAGAATCATTGTTTTATTCCAAAATATTAAACAACATAGTTTTCAAAGTTTATCTACTTCTAGTATTGTTATGAATCAAATCAAAGACTCTTTACAAAAAAGTATAAAAGTATCTGACTCTATGACACTCATTTCTGATAAAATACAGCTTGCTGGTCAAGAAGCAGAGCATATTGATGAAATTTTAGTTATTATACAAGATATCGCAGAACAAACTAATATTCTCTCTATAAATGCAGCTATTGAGGCTGCACATGCTGGAGATTCTGGGAAAGGATTTGCTATTGTGGCAAATGAAGTTAGAACACTAGCTACAGACTCCAGTTTAGCTATTGACCAAATATCTCAAAAATTAATAGATATCCAAGAAGTTATTAGAGACTCTGTATCCAAAACCACAACTATATCTGCTGTTACAATAGAAAATAGTCAACTAGTATCCAATGCCCATGAAGTTATCCTTGTAATGATAGATAAATTTAAGAATCTTGGATCTATGACAGAAGATGCTACAAGATTAGCTCATTATCAAGGAGAGC
>CAMQSH010000061.1 GCA_947036575.1 uncultured Brevinema sp.
CTCTTTCTTTATTATTTTCGGAATTAAAAAAAAATACTTTATAGTTTTTATAAAAAATAAAATTATTTTTCAAAAAATTTGGCAAAAAGCATTGATTAAAAGACTAAAAAATTAATGCGTTATATAAGGAAAGAAGTGTGATTTACCCCCATATAAAAATCAACTTTTTCTCTATATATATGGGATATATGATTATATACAAAAATCAAAAAATAATAATTCTGTGCTTGACTAAATTTTATAGTAAGATATAATAATAATATATTTCAAAACATTTCTAATTCTTTGTTTTATAAACATATTTTTGAATAAGTATCCAAAGGGTGAAGAATTCTTAAATCTTTCTAGATCAAAAAAAAAAATTTTTTTATAGTTAAGAAAACTCAGGGGTGTTTTCATTAATAATACTATTTGACATTTTGTATTTTTAGCATTTTGTTAAATTAAATATCTTCATATGATTAAAATTTTCATCCAAATTAACATCTTCATCCAAATTAACATCTTCATTTAATTAAAGTATAATTAAAAAAAAATGTATATACATATAGGAGGTTTCATATAATGAAACGTATTATGAATACCGCAATTTTATGCGGAGTATTATTTCTAGGGGCATGTTCTGTTGCAGAACCAAAATCAGCTCTTGAATTCACAGGGGATTTTGATAAAGATTTCGCTATAATAGAAGCAAACTTACCAAAAGGTTTTACTGCTTGGGAAATACCAAGAGTAGCTGATCAACCTGTAGCTGCTAGAACATATACATGGGATGATCATTCTTATATAGCTGGAGCATTCCTTACTGTTACCCCAGCTGATGCTGATGGCGATGGAGCTAATGTGTCTGGAGGGTACGATGTTTACAAAACTATAAGATTATATACTCCTGGAGATAATGATATAGTAACAGGATTACATATTGATGATGCTAATGGAGATCCAATTGTTGGTACCCTAGAAGAAACAGTAGCTGAACAAAAAAAATATAATGTAGTTTTCCATGATGCTCATACCTCTACAAGTGGAAATTCAACTACTCCTTTTACAAAAGCATCCATGGCTGATAAAAAAATCAATGCAGCAGCTTTTTATAGAATTGAAGGTGATACCTTGTATGCATATGCTGCTGTACCAACTAGTGGTTCAGCTGTTAAATATAACGACGTTACTAAAGTTGTAACTATAGACTTAGCAGATGGTACTGACAGTCGTCCTATAGTACGTAGTACTGACCACAAAAAAGTAAAGTAAACTAAAATAAATTAAAGGAAATTAGATATGATAAAAAACATTTTAAATACCGCACTTTTAAGCGGCGTAGTATTATTGAGTGCTTGTTCTGCAGAACCAAAACCAGCATTTGATGTAAATACTAAAAACCTTGACGCAAACTATGGAATGATGGAAAAAACATTTATCCCTACAGAAAACCGTACTATCTGGAGTGCTGATAAACTATCTAAAGGTAATAGAATCTATACCTATAGTGATCATAGCTATTATGCTACAGCATCTGTATCAGATACCGATACTACTGTTACAGCAAATAATACTGTTTGGACAGGAATTACTGGACGTAAACTTACTGCTGAAGATAATGTTTCAGGTTTACCAGCTACTACAGAAGTAACTGACTATACTATCATCCAAGTTAACTTAGGCCTAACAGTCATTAATGGTGCTACCGCTCCAAAATCTAGAGCAATTAATTATGGATACAGAGTTTACCTAGAAAATACAGATACTCTATACTATATGACTGAGACTGTATTGTTGGCTGATGTTGAAGATATTAATAGTGTAGCTACTCTTACTTTAAGTGGTATCACTAAAAATAATACATATTACAAAGTAAAATAAATCATCTCTATCATATAGATTTGACAAAAACACCCCTCTCACGAGGAGAGGGGTGTTTTTTGTTTAGTTTGTCATTTTTATAGAACTTTTTACTAAAATATGCTATACTATAAAAAAAAGAGAGCTTACTATGAGTATTTTATTTTCACCTATTATCATCAACAAACTAGCACTAAAAAATCGTATTGTTATGGCTCCTATGTGTATCCTCATGTCTGACAATCAAGGTTTTGTAAAAGAGTTTCATCACATCCATTACGGTGCTCGTGCCATAGGGCAAGTTGGGCTTATCATCCTCGAAGCGACTAGTATTTCTCCAGAGGGACGTATCACTGATGCCGATCTCGGTATATGGAATGATCTCCATCTCGAGGGACTCAAGGAATTATGTGATACCATCAAAAAACACGGTGCTAAAGCAGGTATACAAATCGCTCATGCTGGGCGAAAAAGCCGAATTCCCAATACAGCGATTAGTTGTAGTAATGTCGTCGTCGATGATAGATACTCTGCTCCTAGAGAGATGACCCTCAAAGATATTGCCACTGTCCAAGATCAGTTTATCAGTAGTGTAAAAAGAGCTATTAAGGCAGGATTTGATGTGATAGAACTTCATGCGGCACATGGATATTTGATCAACCAATTTTTGTCTCCTATCACCAATCATCGAAAGGATGATTACGGTAACTCTCCAGAAAATAGAGCACGCTTCCTAAAAGAAATCCTTGCTCGTATTAGGGAGTTTTATACAGGAGTTTTATTTATTCGTATTTCTGCTAGTGATTACAAAAAAGAAGGCTTAAAGGTTGCTGATTATATCAAATTATTCAAAGAAATCGACAATGTAGATTTTGTTGATGTAAGTTCTGGTGGTATTGTCGATGGTCTTGAAATCAAAGCAAAAGCCGGTTATCAAGTACCTTTTTCCAAAACATTAAAAAAACATCTTACTATTCCCGTCGGAGCAGTAGGAAAAATAAACAAAGCCAAACAAGCCGAAAACATCCTCCAACAAAATAAAGCTGATCTCATCTTTGTAGGGCGCGCACTCAATAGAAATCCAAACTGGGCTATCCAGGCTGCTTACGATCTCAAAGAAGAAATAGATCTCCCAAAAGCATACAAAGTAAGTTTCTAGACACATTTGTGTACATACGTACGGCAAATATTTGTACGTAACATACTTATAATAGATAATAATAAAAACAAAAATAAAACAGCACTCCTAACATAAAATAAGAGTGTATAATTTAATAAAATATATAAATAATAGTGATAGGTGGTTTTTTTTTACCCCAATTTTATAGATCCACAAAACCCCCAATTTCATAGATCAATAAGCCCCAATTTCATGAGCCACCTATCACTATTAATTTTTTTATTTCTATATCTTTAAAATCTTTAAAAAAATCCTCATAATTTGCCATTAAGGCGCTACTATGAGGATTTTATTATATCTAGTTGTTTTCTAAACGCAATAAAGCCCATAACAGTCTGTATTGCTAATATTTTCACAAATTAAAAGTCTTAAATATTACTACCTAATACCACATCATCGGTCAAAATATACAAACGGCTATGAGTAATTATATTAAACTTACAATATCCATAGTATAAAAATAAATATCTAGACCAATTTTGTATTTTAAAATAAAATTAATAATAGATTATCACTTGCATTTTAGTTTTAATATACTATTAGACGATAATATTATTGAAAGACGTTCCGGTAGTGAGCTAGGCATAGCCTCTCAAACTACAAAAAAACCCCCTGTTATTAGGGGTTTTTTTGTTATCTATTCGGGTATTTTTTTGTTTTATAAAATATTGAAGTATCTACACTTTTTCAGACAGGACGTCTGATAGAAAAAGTGTACGAAACATCCTGTTTCTATAAAAAAAGTCTAGGAACTCTTTCACTGATAGATGTTAGCATCTCATAAGAAATACCATTTATTTTTTTAGCTAATTGCTCAGCATTTAATAATTGGTCATCACCCATAATCAGCACATCTGTTTCTTTTGAGATAAGCTTATCTCCTGTATTTATCATCATCATATCCATACAAACAGCACCGATAATAGGGAAATATTGATCTTCTATTTTGACACTGCCTTTATTAGACAAAGCTCTTGGATACCCATCTCCATACCCTACAGGCAATAAAGCAATATTTGTATCTTCAGACGCTACCCATGTACCTCCATAGGAGACGATCTCACCTTTAGCGATTTTTTGAGAATAGACAACTTTAGATTTGAAATTCAGAATAGGTTTTAAACCCAAATCTTGATCTAAAGGATAGCCATAAGCTCCTATACCAACCCTAACCATATCATAATGGGACTCTTCAAAATTAATTGTCGCACTGGTATTTGCCATATGAATAATAACATCTTTATCTAAAATATCACTAAGTTCATTAAGGACTGTTTGAAAAAGTTTTATTTGTTTTTTTGTTTGTTGAATAGAAACTTCTGTTTTTTCATCAGCACAAGCAAAATGTGAGCCTATTCCGACAATACTAACAGAAGGATTATCCCACAAATCTTTTAATTGTTCTCGTACAGAAGTTGCCGAAAACCCCACTCTATTCATTCCTGTATTGATTTTTATATGAATAGGTAAGCAATAATTATATTGTGAAGAAAATTTTTCTATATCCCCCAAATAATCCAAATGAGTCAACATAGGTGTGAGTTTGTACTGAAAAATCAAACTTACTTCTTTCCTAACAAAGGGAGATAACACCAAAATAGGTGTTATAATTCCAGCACGCCGAAGAACAATGCCCTCATCAACACCAGCTACAGCCAACATATCGATATTATTATCCTGAGCTAATTGTGCTATAGGAACTAATCCATGCCCATATGCATTTGCTTTTACGGCAAGACATAATTTTTTAGAGCCTATCTTTTGACGAAAAATATTCAAATTAGAAATAAAAGCTGTACTATTAATCTCAGCACGAGTTGCTCTTAAAGACATAATTACCTCTTTATAAATCCTTCTAAAACACCAGAAATAAGCCATAAGGGAAGACAAACAAAAAGTATTATTTTCCAAGAATGTTTAATTTGGTATTGATCTTTTTTAGTATAAGCATTAGAAAGTACTTTTACTTGAGAACAATAAATAATTATCAAAATCGTTTCAAAAATAAAATGGGGAAATAATAAGCTAAAAAACAATACTAGTGTTGATCTATATAAAGATAAAATAATTCCAAAAGCAAAGCCATTCAGTACAAGAAAAAAAGAAACACTTTCTATATATTTTAATCCTAAAATCAAAATCAAAATCATTGATCCAAAATTAGCTAATAAGAGTATAGGTGTTGTTATTGGAATAAGGGAAAGTATAGATACAAAACTATATTGTATTACTTTGACAAAATCAGTAGGTATAATAAGAGAGAACAAAACAGCACAAATTATTGCTAATAAATATTCTCTAATACTTTGAAAGTATTTATTTTCCATCTTGTTTGTTCAATGCTGTTAGTTGTCCCATAAAAGCATTTACAAGAACAATATTTTTATAAACAATTAATTCATATTGAAGTCTGTCTAGTGTCTCAGCCAAACGCTGATTATTTGGTTCTTGAGCTTGTTTAAGAGTTAAAGAAGTAACTTCTTTAGTATGTGCAGGAATACTCAAGACAGCAGTATCTAGTACCTCAGGTTGTTCTAATAATAAAATATATATCTCTATCATAGAATTATAAAAATTTTCATAGTCTGAGGCACTTTTAAATCCAGCAGTATCTAGTCTATCTGCAAATGCTTGTTCTTTGAATAAGTACTGATAAAATTGGTTATTATATTCAAGATCACTTATTTCTGAACTAGTTGATTGTTTTTTGAACTCTTCTGATTTTCTCAAAATCGTTGGCATCAATCTAATAATTTGTTCCATTCTTGGTCTATCTAGTTCAACTGAAGTCCTTACTACAGGTACTTGTTCTACTTTTTTAGGAGCACAGAATGTTACTAACAACAATAATAAAATACTAGTTTTTTTCATAATTACCTCTTAGAATCCTGTTCGTTTAAATTCTTTATCAAAAAACCCTCTACTCATAGGCACAACAATAGGTCGTCCATGAGGACAAGACTGAGGATTTTTGCAATCTTTCCATTCTTTGAGAAGTTCTTGAATCTCGTTATAGGAGAGAGTGTCTCCAGAACGTACTGATCCCTTACATGCTATCATTTTGCAGAGAGAATCCCACATATGAGAATCTTGAATAGATAAATCTTCTACAAATAACTCTCTTAATACTGTTTCTGTATTTCCTACATTTAAGACACTGGGAATTCCTTCTACAGAAAAACTAGATTCGCTAATCTGTGAAATTTGAAATCCTAATTGAATTAATGTTAATTCAATTTTTTCGAAAATTACAGCTTCGTGTTTGGCAACTTCAAAAATAATAGGAATAATATTTTGGCTTGGTATCACCTGATTGTATTTATTCAATATTTTTTCGTAACGTATTCTTTCATGCATAGCGTGAAAATCTATCAAATATAAAAAATGTTGATATTCAAAAATAAGAAAAGTATTAAAGATAGTACCCACATAACGAGATGCCATGATAATCTCATAAGAGTTCATTTCTTTTTTTTCAAATAATTCTTGTAATTGGTCAATTTTAGGAGAAGAACTAATAGGCTCTCTAGAGGAGTAATTATTTTTTGGAGAAGGATATTTTGTACTAGGAGAACTAAAATTAGTATTAGAATAGCTAGAAATTGTATTTGTTTTAGCAAAATTTTGTGGATTAACTATAGCTCTATCTTGTATACTCACATCTCGATGAGAGGTATCTAGCACAAAATTTGATTGCTCTACCCCTTTTCGTATCGCCCTTCTTACAACATCTGCTACAATTTTTTCATTATCAAAGCGTATTTCTTTTTTTTGAGGATGAACATTAAAATCAATCTGTTCCGTATCAATCTCTATATAACAAAAAACAGCTGGGAACTTTGATGGAGGAAGAAGATTGTTATAAGCGATAGTTATTTGTTGACGAAAAGGAGTCCATTCAATCACTCGTCCATTAACAAACAAATATTGATAAGTCCTTGTAGCTTTATACCAAGATGGATTTGATAAAAATCCATAAACCCTAATCCCATTTTCTTCATAAATAAATGCTTGTAAGATATTTTTTAATTCTGGAAATAAATCGACTATTCTATCATATAACTCATTACTTGCATTGAGCTGATATTTTTTATCACCATTATGAGATAATTCAAAAGCTACCTGAGGTTTTGCAAGAGCTTTTTTTATCATCTCTTGAATGATAGCTCTATACTCAGAAGTATCTGTACTCAAAAACTTTAAACGGGCTGGAACATTTTGAAAGAATTTGGTAATAGCAATTTTAGTTCCTTGATTCATTCCTTTAGGAGATAGAGATCCTTTCTCACCAAAAGTAATGGCCAATTCAGAACCAAAATCTTGACCTTGTTCTCGAGATGCTATTGTTAATTGAGCTATTTCAGCTAAACTAGCTAAAGCTTCCCCACGAAATCCAAAGGTTTTTAATTGTATAAGATCATCAAAGTTTTGTATTTTACTTGTAGCATGATTGAGGTATGATTTTTTTAAGTCTTCTTCAGACATTCCTAGTCCATTATCCTGTACAGAAAGAAATTCTTTTCCACCTTGCTCTACTTCTATGGATATCCATGTTGCTTCAGCATCTAAGGCATTATCTAATAATTCGCGAACAGCGGAAGCAGGCTTTTCAATGACCTCTCCCGCTGCGATTTTCATAGCTGTGGCTGAATCTAAAATAGTTATTTTAGAAGACATTATTTTACTCTAATAATATTATTTTGTTTTTTTACTAAGCTATAACTCATTAACCCAACACCAATAAGAAACATAGGGATAGAATATAACATACCAGCAGTCAGCCAGTCTCCAAATAAAAATCCTATATGAGAATCAGGCTCTCTAAAAAATTCCGTGAAAATACGTGAACAACTGTAAGAGATCAAAAATGATCCTGTAAGAAAACCTCTATATTTTGAAGCAGGAATTTTATAATATAAGAACATCTGAATAGCAAGGGTTAAAAAACCCTCTAAAAACATATGATATAATTGTGAAGGGTGACGTGGTATTTGAACAAATGTTTGTCCACCCATTACAAATTCGGTAACATTTTTTTCTAAAGTAATTTTAGCTGTATCAATAATTGTTTGAACTTGTTCTATAGGTAGTAATTCTCCACCTGTATGGCCTAATTCTGGTCTTCTAGGAAATAACATTCCCCAAGGCATATCAGTAGGACGTCCATAAAGTTCGCCATTAATAAAATTGCCGAATCGACCACTTGCTAAACCAAAAGGAACAGAAGTAAGCACAATATCAGATAAATCTAACAAAGTAAACATTCGTCTTCGATTACGGAATAAATACATCCCCAGCATCGCTCCAATATAAGTTCCTAAAAAAGCACCATGAAAACTCATGCCACCTTCCCAAGGTCTCAAAATTGCTAAAGGATCTTCTATAAAATAATATTTAGGATTATAGAGAAAAACATAACCAAAACGTCCTCCCAAAATTAAGCCTAACATCATATAAAATAGTTGATCACTTAGTAATTCTACAGAATCTGTTAATTGATTGTTTTTAGAAATAAATAAACGATCTTTCAAAATTTCATGTTTAGTCCACCAAAAGAAAAACATAAAGCCAGCAATATACATGAGGCTATACCAACGAACACTTATTGGTCCTATACTAAAAAGTTCTACAGAAATCTCTGGATGTATTAACATTTTTAACCTCTTTTATTGCTTATTAATTAATTTATAAAACTTCTTCTGCATCTATAAATCCTCTTTCTATATTAACTTTTACAATACGGATAGTCAGAGGCATTCCTATTTTATAAACTTTTGTTTTTGATCTATTAGAAGCAATTAATTCTTCTTCATTAAAATTAATATAATCTTTCATATCTGAATAACGTATCATAGCTTCTACACCAGAAGTAGGATCTTCTACAAAAAGTCCAAAACTAGCTACAGAACTAATAGTCCCATTGATCATTTCTCCTTCAAGTGGTTTCATATAACGGACTGATTTGATTTTGAATAAATCTCTTTCTGCTTCCATAGCAATACGCTCTTGAGCAGAGATATGAGTAGCAATTTGATCAAGTTCGTCTTTTTTGTAAGGAGCTGTTTTAAAATCATTTTTGAACAAATAATATTTAATCAACCTATGTACCACAAGATCAGCATAACGTCTAATAGGCGACGTAAAATGAGAATACAAAGTAAACCCTAATCCAAAATGTCCTATATTTTCTTGCTGATAGACAGCCTGAGCCATAGATCTTAGCGTTAATATTTCTCCACTCATTTGGACTGGTGAGTCAATTAATGAATCAATAAACAATTGCAAGTCTTTTGGTTTTGGGACATCGGGTAATTTGTAGCCTCTTTTAGCAGCAAAGTTTTTAAGCTTTTGATATTTTTCAGAAGGAGGAATATCATGAACTCTATAAAGTCCTTGCCCATTCTGTGTTAGAAAATCTCCAGCAGCTTGATTGGCTGCAAGCATAAATTCTTCAATGAGTCGCTCTGAATCTTGTCTATCTTTTTGATAAATTTTAGTTGGTAATTGATTATCATCAAGAATAATTTTTTTCTCTTTAAAATTGAAATCAACACTACCATTCCCCATTCTTTTTGTATGGAGAATTCTAAAAAGCTTACTCATTAATTTGATATTTTTAACCAAAGTAGTATCTTTATCCGAATCCCCTTGCATCATCTCTTCAACTCTATCGTAAGTCATACGATGGTTTGTTTGGATTACAGAAGGAACAAATCTATATTTTTTCACATTACCTTTATTATCAAAAGTAATAAAAACAGACATTGCTTTTTTTTCTGCATGAGGGTTTAAACTACAAAGATCATTAGATAATTCTTGAGGTAACATAGGAGTGACTTTATTAATAAAATAGTAACTGTTTGCTCTAGCTAAAGCTTCTACATCAAGTGCTGTATGTTGAGGCACATAATAAGATACATCTGCAATATGGACACCCAATTCCCAATCACCAAAGAATGATTTAGAAACACTAACAGCATCATCTAAATCTTTGGAGTCAGCACCATCAATAGTAATAACAAAAAGATCTCTAAGATCCTGTCTGTGTTTTTCTATAGATTGTTGATTATCCCAAATTTTATTTTCAATTTCCCTATTAATAGCTTGTACAAAATCACCAGGTATTTGAAACTTATCTTTTATTAAAACTAGATCCTGTTCAGCATCATCTGTATAACGAACCATGGGTCTATCATCTTTTCGATCAAAAGATTTGCCTTTAGGAGCACCCGTTCGAGAAGTATTTGGATTAGATTTACTGTTCCGTGATGATTTTGGAGTCTCTAAAGCCTCAATACGATTAGATTTTTGGTCTATAGAAATACTTCCTTGATCTTGTAATTGTTGAATTACACTTTTAACTTCTTTTTTTTGTTGCGGTGTTTCAATATCAAATTTTTTATAAATGATTGCAAAACTTACATTTCTTTTTTTA